>CAZDIU010000249.1:0-8011 GCA_964505535.1 uncultured Desulfobacterales bacterium
ATGCTCCACCGCTTGTGCGGGCCCCCGTCAATTCCTTTGAGTTTTAATCTTGCGATCGTACTTCCCAGGCGGATCACTTAACACGTTGGCTTCGGCACAGCAGGGGTAAATACCCGCTGCACCCAGTGATCACCGTTTACTGCGCGGACTACCAGGGTATCTAATCCTGTTTGCTCCCCGCGCCTTCGCACCTCAGCGTCAGTATTGGTCCAGAAAGCCGCCTTCGCCACCGGTGTTCCTCCTGATATCTACGCATTTCACCGCTACACCAGGAATTCCGCTTTCCTCTCCCATACTCAAGTCCGTCAGTTTCGAACGCACTTCCGGGGTTGAGCCCCGGGATTTCACAACCGACTTGACAGACCGCCTGCGTGCCCTTTACGCCCAATAATTCCGAATAACGCTCGCACCCTCCGTATTACCGCGGCTGCTGGCACGGAGTTGGCCGGTGCTTCCTTCGGCGGTACCGTCAGTGCGCGGCCATGTTGCTGCCGCACAGTTTCTTCCCGCCCGACAGAGTTTTACGACCCGAAGGCCTTCTTCACTCACGCGGCGTTGCTGCGTCAGGCTTCCGCCCATTGCGCAAAATTCCTCACTGCTGCCTCCCGTAGGAGTCCGGACCGTGTTCCAGTTCCGGTGTGACTGATCATCCTCTCAGACCAGCTACCCATCATCGTCTTGGTGGGCCGTTACCCCGCCAACAAACTAATGGGATGCGGGCTCATCCCCGGACAGCGGCTTGCGCGCAGAGGCCGCCTTTCATCCCCGCCGCCGAAGCGGCTGTGACTTCATCCGGTATTAGCACCGCTTTCGCAGTGTTATCCCGAATCCGGAGGCAGATTACCCACATGTTACTCACCCGTGCGCCACTCTACTCGGCTCCCGAGGGAACCTTTCCCGTTCGACTTGCATGTGTTAGGCACGCCGCCAGCGTTTATTCTGAGCCAGGATCAAACTCTCCAGTTGAACTCCAAAACAAATCCTGTCAAAAAACCCAAATCCTTGCTTAAAAAGGACCCGGCTTACATTCTGTCACTATCCGGTTTTCAAAGATCAGCCGCCGCTTCCCGCAGCCTCAGACCGCTCCCCCTCACTCAGGGAACCCGGCCTTTATACTCCATTCAAATCACTCTGTCAACTCTTTTTTTCATTCCTTCATGTTTTTTTATTTCAGACAGCCGGTCAAAAAAAACCGCTCAATACTGCCGTCACAAAATAATCCCCCGTGAAAGATGGGCAGATATATACACGTTGTTTTTGTTTATGTCAACAAGTTTTTTTTGAAATGTCAAAATAAATTTGCCGCATACAAAAATCACGGGTTTCTGTGAAAAACGGAACTGCCTTCCGTATAATCAGAAACCCGTATTGAACCGATATCACAATTTATCTTTTCAAAAATCAGAGATTGCGCCTTTTTCAGAAAACAAAAACCCGTTTTGCCGGAATGCGGAATTCAGGCAAAACGGGTTGACTGAATACAGAAGCCCTGTCAAAATGTCAAGACTTTTATGTGTCAGACACTGAATTTTAATTTATGATACCGTTTTTTCCCAGCCCGAAGCAGGACTTCTGATTCCGGAACATCTCCAAGTTTCACCATATAATCCGAAGAAGATACACGCTCACCATTGATATAGGCTCCTCCCTGGGCAATCAGTCTTCTGGCCTCCCCTCCGGAACCGACAAGCCCAGACATAAGAAACAGCTTGAACGCGGGGATTCCTTCCCGGAAATCGGAGCCTTCTATAATTGATGTGGGAACCGAACTGTCTGCTTCTTCCATACTGCCTCTTGGAACAGTGCTGGAGGGCAGAACTGTATCAGGTACAATACGGGAACCGAACATGCCTGATGCTGCTTCATGAGCCTTTACCGCCTCATATCTTCCGTGTGCCAGCGCAGTTGACTCAAAGGCAAGGACAGACTTTGCTGAATTGAGAGCAGAGCCCTCCAAAGTTTCCGCTGCACGGATTTCATCCATGGGCAGAAAGGTGAAAAGTTTCAGAAAACGACAGACATCCCGATCATCGGAATTTATCCAGAACTGATAGTAATCATAGGGCAGTGTTCTTTCCGGATCCAGCCAGACCGCTCCCTGATGGGTTTTTCCCATTTTGATGCCGCTGCTTGTGACAATAAGGGGAAAGGTTATCCCGAAAGCGGTTTTCTGGCGGCTTTTCCGTATCAGATCAATACCGGCCACGATATTTCCCCACTGGTCGCTTCCGCCCATCTGTAGCAGACAGTCATGCCGATCGCTTAATTCAAGAAAATCATAGGCCTGCAAAATCATATAATTGAATTCGATAAAATTCAGCCCCTCCTCGGAATCAATGCGCATCCGGTAGCTTTCCGCCTTGATCATCCGGTTGACACTGAAATGACGGCCTATATCCCGCAGCATGGGAATATATCTCAATTCTGTCAGCCAGTCTGCATTATTGAGCATCATGGCCTTCCCTTCGCTGAAATCAATAAAACGGGCAAGCTGCTTCTTAATCCCGCGGGCATTTTCCGCCACGATTTCTTCCGTAAGAAGCTGCCGCATTTCTGTCTTGCCGCTGGGGTCCCCCACCAGACCGGTTCCTCCACCCACAAGGGCAATGGGACAGTGGCCATGTCTCTGCATGTGGGCAAGGGCCATAATCGGCACAAGACTTCCCACATGCAGGCTCGATGCTGTCGGATCAAACCCGATGTAACAGCGCCGGTTCTCACCGCTAAGATATTCCCTCAGTTCCTGATCATGGGTGGTCTGCTCAATAAATCCTCTCTCCCGAAGCGCATCCAAAACATTGATCATCTGAATTTCCTCATTTGTTTGCATATTCAACCGCTCTTGTTTCGCGAATCACCATCACCTTGATTTGACCGGGAAATGTCAGCGATTCTTCGATTTTTTTCACGATATCCTTGCTGATCAGTATGGTTTCCTCATCTGAAACCATACTGCTTTCCACAATGACCCGGATTTCCCGGCCGGCCTGGATTGCATAGGAATTGACAACCCCTCTGAAGGAATTTGCTATTTTTTCCAAATCTTCCAGTCGTTTTACATAATTTTCCAGCAGCTCTTTCCGGGCTCCGGGCCGGGCTCCGGAAAGACTGTCAGCAGCCTGTACCAGCAGAGCATAAACCGATGCCGGCGGAACATCCTCATGATGGGCTGCGATGGCATGAACTACAGCAGAGGCTTCGCTGAATTTTTTTGCCAACCGGGAACCGATCAGAGCATGGGGGCCCTCCACCTCATGATCAATGGCTTTTCCAATATCGTGAAGCAGGCCCATCCTCCTTGCCATTTTCTGATTCAGTCCCAGTTCCGTAGCCATAATCCCGCACAGAAATCCAACCTCCACTGAATGCTGGAGGACATTCTGCGCATAACTGGTACGGAATTTCAGCTGTCCCACATATTTAATCAGTTCAGGATGAATACCGTGAACTCCCAGATCAAACGCGGCCTGTTCCCCGGCCTCCTTTATGGCCGTATCCACTTCACGCCCCACTTTTTTGACAATATCCTCTATTCGTGCGGGATGAATCCGGCCGTCTGAAATCAGACGCATCAGGGAAATCCGGGCGACCTCACGGCGGACAGGATTGAATCCGGACAGAATGACAGCTTCAGGCGTATCATCAATAATCAGATCAATCCCTGTTGCCGCTTCCAGTGCACGAATATTCCGGCCCTCCCTGCCGATGATTCGCCCTTTCATCTCGTCATTGGGAAGCTGCACCACGGAAACCGTTCTTTCAGCAACAAAATCACCTGCATACCTCTGAATCGCAGTGGCGATGATCTTTTTTGCTTTTTTGTCAGCCTCCTCCTTTGCCTCATTTTCAATCTTCTTGATCAGTTTTGCCGCCTCATATCTGGCCTCATTCTCCATTGCTCTGATCAGAAGTTCTTTTGCCTGTTCCGTAGTAAGCCCGGAAATTTTTTCGAGCTGTTTTCTCTGTTCATCAATAAGATTTTTGTATTTTTCCTCATTTTGGGCAATATCCTCTTCCCGCTTCTGAATCTGCTTTTCCAGTCCGGCAATCTCCTGCTCCCTCTGCTCCAGATTCTCATGCTTGCGATCAAGATTCTCCTCTTTGCTGATCAGCCGCTTTTCCAGCTTTTTGAGTTCAGCCCTTGTTTCCATGGTCTCAGCATCAAAGTCACTTTTCATCTTGAAAAGCTTGTCTTTTGCCTCGAGTTGAGCTTCCTTCAGCAATGTTTCCGACTGTCTGGCAGCATTTTCCATAATCCGTCTTGCCTCAGTTTCAGCAGATTCCACCTTCTGAGAGGCAAGCTTTCCTTTAAACCAGTAGGCAAATGCAAATCCGACGCCGATTCCGATGATGCCCATCAGCAAACTGTATTCGTTCATTTACTATCTCCCTGATTCATAATTATCCCATCTCACCAGATACCACGTCGCAGTATTTGTTTCCACCTGAGTCCGAAACCCTGACAATTTTAAAGAGCAGTCAGCAGTGACTGAAAATCACTCAAATGGGCCAACTGACATTTCCGCCACTGTCTGATAACCTGCAAAAGAACCGGGAGGATAATGACAGCCCTTCCTTATTTATGGGCAGATCATGTGTTCCACCGGCTTGCTGTCCTTATCTGTTTCTCAAAACAGATCTGTCCTTAAACGTAACAGTTGCATAAAACGCAGGGGCATTTCCGGTGCAAACTGCTGCCAATATGTCCTGTGCGGTGAGTATCGAAAGGTTTTAGGGGAAAAGGCGGTGATCAAATCTGCTGAAGGATTGTCCTGAAACTCTGACAGAAAGCATGTCATGCAAGAGGCAACCGTTACAAAACAGAAAAAAACAGAGCATTACAAAGTCATATTTTGTAATAATCTGTTTTTATATTCTTAAATTTATGCCCTGTTATGCACACGATATGTCTTCTGCCCGCATTGCAGACAAATTTGACCCCACCACCTAAAAAGATATTGCGAAAAAGATATGCTGAAAATGGAAAACGCGCTTCCGTAACGGCTGCGGACAGGCACAAAATATTTGAGACAATTGACGATCGAACCCGGTTTGCCAGCATCTTTCATGACTGGCACCCCGAATTGCATACGGAAACAGCCTGAACAATCTCTGCCAGACATATTTCTTTATGAAAGATTGACTCTGATCATTTTGGTATTATTGAGATTCCGAATTCTTTTCAGACAAGGGGCGGCATTTCCCTTCAGGCACAGACCGGATACTGCTGCAAAACCCATCACATCCGCCTCCCGCACGGACAGAACCCCGTGTGTGCGCTCAACTGTGGAATAATCCCCCGCCTGTGCCGTGTCGGCAGGTCTTTGAACCATGTTTCCATGGCGGTTACCTTGATAGTTTCTTCAGGCTTTTCTGTTATCAAAACAGAACATGCACACCAAAACCAGTGAAGGTTCCTTTATTTTATACTGTTGGATCAAAGCACAACTTCCAATCACGAACACGGCAGGGGAAGCCTGCAAACCATATCATCAGACTCTGGAAAACCGATTCCGGAAATCTGTTCTTTATGCTGTTTCTCACCAATCTTTCTGCCACACTGGTGAAAAAAACATCTGTTCCTCAACCTCATGTCACTGCACTGTCATCATCGGCCACCCCATTTTTCTGACAGCAGGAAAAACAGATCAGGAAAATATATGGGACATTCTCTTCTTAAACGAAAAATCCGGAACAGATTTTCCTTTCCTTCAGAGTGACAAGCGCAAATCTCATCCTTAACACAATCCTTAACCAGCTATGATTCTCCCGGTCAATCTGCATACTGTCTCTGAGGGGAACCGCATCTCAAATGACCGGCGCAATTCATCAAATCTTTTCAATTATCTCAATAAAAAGCCTTCTTCAGACGCTTTTTGTCTCCGCTTTCATTTCAGCTTTCTCACAAAACGGATCATAATAAAACAAAGTCACTGTCCGTTATTCTCCACATGCACTTTGGCATTAATATAATCTTTGATCTGAATTAAAGTCAAGATATTTTACATATTCCGTCATCATTCCCTTTTCCTTTGATCCGGAATGCCCATCTTTTTCCATCAATATCAATGTGATTAGCCTCAAAAAAGATTCTGTTTTTATGGATGCATTCAATCATTCATCTGCATATTCATACAAAGAAAGCACATGGAGCTGATTCAGGAAGCCTCAGAAAAGGAAATCCGGCAGACATTCTTCAGATTGCCGGCTGGAAATGCGGCAAAGGAAACCGGGGCCTCCGCAGCAATTTTTCAAGAATATCCTTCCGCAGAATCCTGAACAGTTTCCGGATAAAAATAAAAAAATTGTTATACCAAATCGCCATTGAAGTTATGCAACATCTGCCCTGTTCCCCTCCCTGTGTCAATGCCGTCAGGTCAGGGAATTTTCGGAGTGCCAGACTGAAAGTTTGGCAGAAAATACAGGATCCCGAACTGTCAGTCAGGTGCTCCGGATCAGTTTTTTCCCACCCGGTCTGACTTTGGTGTGTTCAAAAAACCGGATTTTTTAGAAAAATCCGGTTTTTCTGAAAAATTTATGTTTCAGATCAATGGGGAATTGGTATTATACCAATTCCCCATTGGAAATATGCCTGTCCAATTCCGGAGTGCCAAAATGAAGTGAAACGGAATTTTGGCCGGATTTCCGAATCATTTCAGTGTCCCAAACTTTCAGTTCGGGACTCCTTCGTCCTTAACTTAAGGGTACGCATTGCATAAATTCAATGTTGATTTGGTATTATTTCAGACAATTGAAACATATCAACCGATCCAGAGGCCGAATTCCCCCGGAGATCAAAAAAAGGGGTAAACCTTTTGCGGTTTACCCCTTTTGCATATCTGTTTTTCAGTATCTGCCATGAAAGACAGGGACATACTCCTGCCAGTCAGATTATACCCCTTTGGCATCTGCAAGTCTGATACGATGCAGAGCCCGTTCAAGGGCTGCCCTGGCTCTTGCATAGTCAATATTATCTTTGTTTCTCGCTTCTTCCATACGCTGCTGCGCACGTCTCAATGCAGATTTCGCACGCTCAAGATCAATGTCGGCCCCTTTTTCCGCTGATTCTGCCAGAATCGTCACCTTGTCCGGCAGAGCTTCGGCAAAACCGCCGCTGACAAAGACCTGCTGCTCTGCCCCCCTGCTGTCTGTATAGCGGACAGTGCCCACTCTGAGTGTCGTCAGAAACGGTGTATGACCCACAAGAACACCGAATTCACCGAGAGTTCCCGGTGCAACGACAATCCGGACATCCTCGCTGACGACAGACTTGCGCGGGGTCACAATTTCCAGTCTGATATTTTCAGCCATACAATTAACCCCTTATATGCTGCTGTTATGCCGCAGCCATCTTTTTGGCCTTTGCGAGGACTTCCTCAATGCCGCCAACCATGTAGAAAGCCTGTTCCGGGATATCATCATGCTTGCCTTCGACGATCTCCTTGAACCCTCTGATGGTATCCTCGATCTTCACATATTTGCCCGGGGTTCCGGTGAAGGTTTCCGCAACATGGAAAGGCTGGGAAAGGAATCTCTGCATTTTGCGGGCGCGCTGAACCGTCAGTTTGTCCTCATCCGAGAGTTCCTCCATACCAAGAATAGCGATAATATCCTGCAGTTCTTTGTATTTCTGGAGAGTTTTCTGCACCTGACGGGCAACCTGATAATGATCCTCTCCGATATAGTTGGCATCAAGAATCCGGGAGGTGGAATCCAGCGGATCCACAGCCGGATAAATGCCCAGCTCCGCAATCTGCCGGGAAAGAACCACTGTTCCGTCCAGATGGGCAAATGTGGTGGCAGGTGCGGGGTCCGTCAGGTCGTCCGCAGGCACATACACACACTGCACAGCGGTAATGGAACCTTTGTCTGTGGAGGTGATGCGCTCCTGAAGTGCACCCAGGTCAACCGCCAGTGTGGGCTGATAACCGACCGCGGAAGGCATACGGCCAAGGAGAGCGGAAACCTCGGAACCGGCCTGGGTGAAACGGAAGATGTTGTCAATGAAGAT
>CAZDIU010000250.1:0-7986 GCA_964505535.1 uncultured Desulfobacterales bacterium
AAACCCTGAGGGTTTTCAAAACCCTCAGGGTTTGTAACAGCTTATTTTCATACAGACCCTATGGCTGTTTGTATAAAAATGGAGTCCGGGGGAAGCGGTGGCCCAGCCATCTGTTTCAGGAGAAAGGCAGGCTGCGCTGTTGTTTCACCCGAACCGCGGTGGTGTCTTTTTCCCGTTTTCATGCTCCTTGGCGGAAACGCATAAACCGGAAGATTTCATGCACCAGTACATGACCGGGCTGAATTTTGCATGGTCAGGGCAGGCCGGATTGACGTCAGCGTAATCCGGCACAGTGATTTTGATATTCAAAAACTGAATTGGTTATGTACCAAAATGGGGAAAATCATTTTTCGTTCATCGGCAGGATCGGGGAATGCAAAAATGCTGTGCACACGCGATTCCCTTTGAAAAGGATGCACACAGGAACAATGATAACGGAACACAAAAAAATCCGGATCGTCAAAGAGACAATAACCAAAGATGGGGATATCGTTTCCGGCTGTCCGGGCATTTACATCAATTGGAGAGAAAACAATGCTGGAAAATGAGTGGATAACATTTAACACAAATATCTGGGGATATGACTTTGCCTGTGAAGAATGCGGTTTCATCGGTTCTGCCGAGGGAGAGGCCCCTCTGAGCACAATGAAAGCCATGAAGGATAAAGGATGGACCTTTCGTGTGGAGGGTACAGATTTCATACCTCTTTGTCCGGACTGCAGTGCGGACCTTACAGAACTGCCGTAGCCTATGGCATGGGAGAGAATCATCCTGTGCCAATACAAAGCAAAAAGGATTTTTACCCTGTATGAATCAATCAGCAGTTACCTGTCACTTTAAACATGTTCTGCGTCGGAGGAAATCATGCTGGTCAGAGACTGGATGAAGAGCAATGTGATAACCATCGAAGCTGATGCTTCAATGGATATGGCGATCAGACTGCTCAAAGAGCACAATATCGGAATGCTGCCGGTGATGCGGGCCGGGGAACTGGTGGGAATTGTCACAGACCGGGACATTAAGCGGCATTCGGCTTCGGAAGCCACCACCCTGGATATTCATGAACTGATCTATCTGATTTCAAAGATCAAAGTCAGTGACATCATGAGCAGAAAACCCATTACAGTCAAACCGGACTATACGGTGGAGGAAACAGCGGAAATTCTGCTGAAGGAGAAAATATCCGGAGTGCCGGTTGTCAATGATCAGGGAAAGCCGGTGGGTGTCATCACCAAAAGCGATCTGTTCAAAGTGATCATCTCCATAAGCGGACTGCCCAAAAGAGGCATACAGTTTGCGGTCAGAGTGTTCAACCGGCCGGGAGCAGTTCAGGAGATCCTTGACATTTTCCGCAAATACGGAGGCAGGATCATGAATATTCTGGTTTCTCTGGAATCCGGGGATGAAAAATATCTGAATGCCTATCTCCGCATATACGGGATTGACCGAAACCGTTTTTCCATATTAAAGGAAGAACTTCAGGAAAAGGCCACCCTGCTGTACATGGTTGACTGTTTTGAGAATAAAAGAGAGATATATCAATAACGGAAATTCTTTTGTCTTGACGCAGGATTTTCATACCGTTATATAGCATCACTGTGACCTGTCTGATCAGACAGTGCGTACTGTGATTACAACTTTTTTACAAGGAGAAAAGAATGAAAAGAGATTTTGGAAAATTGCTGACAGCGTCATTAATCGGAATGGCAATGATCTTCACCCTGTCCGGCATGGGCTTGGCAGAGGACACCATCAAACTGGGTGTGGCCGGAGCCCACAGCGGCGATCTGGCCTCCTATGGGCTGCCCTCGGTGAATGCTGCCAAACTGGTGGTCAAAGACATCAATGCCAAAGGCGGCATTATGGGAAAACAGGTGGAACTGGTCATTGAAGATGATGCCTGCAAACCTGAGGTTTCCACCAATACAGCCACCAAACTGGTTTCTCAGGAAGTGCACATCGTGCTGGGTCACATCTGCAGCGGCGCCACCAAGGCTGCGCTGGGCATTTACAAGGATTCCAAAGTGATTGCCATGTCCCCTTCTGCCACCAATCCGGATCTGACCCTGAGCGGCGATTATCCCAATTTTTTCCGTACCATTGCCCATGATCTGACCCAGGGGGATCTGCAGGTGGATTTTGCCGTCAGCACCCTGAAACTGAAAAAATTTGCAGTGCTGCATGACAAGGGCGATTATGGCAAGGGCATTGCCGAGCATGTGAAATCCCTGCTGGAAAAAAATCCCGAAGTAAAAGTGCTTCTCTATGAAGGCATCACACCGGGCGCGGTGGATTATTCCGCTATTGTGCAGAAGATCAAAAAATCCGGGGCAGAGGCTGTCATTTACGGCGGTTATCATCCGGAAGCCTCCAAAATTGTCACCCTGATGCGGAAGAAAAAGATGGATACGGTTTTCATCTCTGACGATGGTGTAAAAGATGACACCTTCATCAAAGTGGCCGGAGAGTATGCCGAAGGCGTGTATGCCACAGGCCCGGCAGATGTTTCTGCCAGTCCCATGGGCGCTGCGGCAATCAAAGCCCATCAGGATGAGTTTGGTGCAGAACCGGGTGCATTTTTCCAAAATGCCTATTCCGCTGCGCTGGCTTTGCTGAACGCTGTGGAAAAAGCAGGTTCCACTGATTACGATGCGGTTATCAGCGCGCTGAGGACTCAGGAGGTGGAAACACCGGTGGGAAAGATCAAATTTGATGAAAAAGGCGATGCCATTGGTGTGAAGATGTCCATGTATCAGGTGAAAAACGGCAAGTATGAGGAAATCAAATAGGTTTGGAAACCTGTACGAAAGCAGGGGGCAGGCCCGGAGTCTGTTCCCCGCTTTTTTATTATACTGATCCAATTTTGGTTTTATGCGGCATACTTTTTGCCTTCAGACCGGACTGCGGAAAAATGACCGTTCTGATCCTGAAAATCTGCAAAAACAGATTCGGGAGGGGATGTTTCCGCAGTTCAGCAGTTTTCGTGCCAAAGAAAACCAAAATTGGATCAGTATAAAATTGCACACGGTTTGTTCCCAATCTAAACAATGAGGATGTCTGTTTGCTGAAACAGCATGGAAATCCGGAGCAGATATAATTATGGATCTGGAATATTTTGCCGAACTTTTTCTTGGGGGCCTGACGCGGGGCAGCATTTACGCGCTGATTGCTCTGGGTTACACAATGGTTTACGGCATTGTCCAACTGATCAATTTCGCACATGGGGAAATTTACATGATTGGGGCATTCACTGCCCTGATCATTGCCAGTGTGCTGAACATGGAACTGGGGTGGAGCCACGCGGGAGCAGTTTTCCTGCTGGCCTCTCTTGCCGCGATCATCTATTCCTGCTGCTATGCCTGGACAATGGAAAAAATCGCGTACAAACCCCTTCGCAAAGCCCCCCGTCTCTCAGTTTTGATCAGCGCCATTGGCATGTCCCTGTTTCTGCAGAACTATGTGCTTTTGGCCCAGACCCCGGATTTTCTGCCATTTCCCAAACTGGTTCCGGACTGGAAATTCTGGGAACCCTATTCCCACATCATCAGTGCCCCTGAAATCGCTATTCTCCTGGTCACGGCCATTGTCATGATTGGGCTGACCTTTCTCATCAAATTCACCCGGATCGGAAAAGCCATGCGTGCCACTGCCCAGGACAGAGAAATGTCCATGCTGGTGGGTGTGAATGTGGATCAGGTGATTTCCGTGACCTTCATAATCGGCTCCGCGACTGCGGCCATCGGCGGAGTGCTGATTGCCTCCCACATCGGCCAGATCAATTTTTATATCGGATTTCTTGCCGGAATCAAGGCATTTGTGGCAGCAGTGCTGGGCGGTATCGGCAGTATACCGGGCGCTGTTCTGGGCAGTCTGGTTCTGGGATGGACAGAAAGTTTTTTCACCGGTTATATTTCCAGCGATTATGAAGACGTGTTTGCCTTTGTGTTTCTGGTCTGCATTCTCATCTTCCGGCCCTCCGGCATTCTGGGGCGTCCTGAGACACAGAAAGTGTAAAAACAGGATATTGAATCATAAATATGACAAATATCATAAGGAGATGAAATAAAATGGAAATGAATTTGCAACTGTCTGCATACGAAAAAATGCTTATCGGCATAGTCCGTGCACTGCCTGTTGAGCGTGCGGCACAGGTTCTGGATT
Organism: uncultured Desulfobacterales bacterium; assembly: GCA_964505535.1. Taxonomy (GTDB): domain Bacteria; phylum Desulfobacterota; class Desulfobacteria; order Desulfobacterales; family Desulfococcaceae; genus JAABRU01. The sequence goes on from CAZDIU010000250.1 coordinate 4,162, forward strand.
ATGCCCGCTCTATTCAGTCGCAAATTGGAGAAGTTATAAATGAAGATGAGAGTGAGGAAGAAATTCTTGCAGATGAGAAACATTGGGATGCCCAGTTTGCTGCAACACAGGACGGTCTGAAAAAAATGGCAGATAAAGTCCGGGCAAATATCCGTGCAGGGCGCACCCTGCCTATGATTTTCACAAAAGAAGGAAAAATGGTTCCAAATGAAATCAAAAACTGTCTCTGATTTTTGGAAACAGTTTGATAATCTTTCTTCGGATATTCAAAACAGGGCTTTCAAAACATACAGACAATGGTGTGCAAATCCATTTGCAGGCAGTCTGAAATTTAGACGGGTGAGTGAAAGTGAACCGATATATTCAGTGCGAATCGGGCAGGGTTACAGAGCATTGGGTTTTCTCGAAGGTGATACGGTTTACTGGTATTTTATCGGAAATCATGATGAATATGAACGGGAAATAAAGAAAATATAAGACAATGGACAATTGGAAAAGCAACTGCATAACTCCCAATTTCAACTAATTGCAATAAGAAAACATTTTTTCCGGAAAGACAGTTATGAACATACCGAATGAATTCAAAAAATCCTTTGTTACAGCACTCTGGTTCATGTTTCTGACCTTTCCCATTCTGGTGATCCGGGTCAACACAGTGGAAAACATCATCCAGTGGCGGTGGAGAAACATGGCATTTGCCGGAATCGGCTCGTTTTTTCTTTCCTTTGTGTGGCGGTATCTTATCCGGCGCAAGGAAATGGGCATCAGAAAGGCTGAAAGCGGAGAATCCCTGCAGATTCCCATAGGGCAAAGGATAATGGAAGACAGTCGGTTTTCTGTTCCCGCGCTGATTCTGGTGGGCATATTTGCACTGATCTTTCCTTTTGTCTTTTCCCTGTACCAGACCAATATCATGATTAACGCACTGATGTATGTCATGCTGGGTCTGGGACTCAATATCGTGGTCGGTCTGGCCGGGCTGCTGGATTTGGGATATGTGGCATTCTATGCAGTCGGAGCTTACGCCTACGCGCTGCTCAACCATCATTTCGGACTCGGTTTCTGGACAGTGCTTCCCATTGCAGGCGTACTGGCTGCCATTTTCGGCATTCTTCTGGGCTTTCCCGTGCTGCGGCTGCGGGGCGATTATCTGGCCATTGTGACACTCGGATTCGGGGAAATCATCCGCCTGATTCTGGAAAACTGGAATGAATTTTCCTTTGGCCCCAGCGGCATTGCCAATATTCCCCGCCCCGGCTTCTTCGGTGTGAAAATGTCTTTGCAGACCAATACGGTTTTCATTTATTTTATGATGATTCTGATGACACTTGGGACAATTTTTGTTGTCAACCGTCTGCAGAATTCCCGCATCGGCAGGGCATGGATTGCTTTGCGGGAAGATGAAATCGCATGTCAGGCAATGGGCATAGACAAAACCCGCACCAAGCTCACGGCCTTTGCTTTGGGGGCAACATGGGCCGGATTTGCGGGCGCTGTGTTTGCCGCGAAAACCACTTTTGTCAATCCTGCGAGTTTCACCATATGGGAATCCATCATCATCCTCTGTGTGGTGGTGCTCGGCGGCATGGGTTCCATTGTCGGTGTGATTATCGGTGCAATGGTTCTCATCCTGCTTCCTGAATATCTCCGCGCTTTTTCCCAGTACCGGATGCTTGTTTTCGGCCTGGTGCTGGTGGTGATGATGGTTTTCCGGCCCGAAGGAATCATCAGCAATGTCCGGCGGGTTTACAAATTCAAAGAGCACAATGAAAAGTGATCGCTCTGCTGTGTATCACAATGGCGGATGGGGTGCGCATATTCCGGATTTGTTCCGGAGAATATTGTCAGAAAAAAACAGCAACAGTTTTTTTGGAATGATCTTTAATGAATATTTTTCTCATCGGATACCGCTGCACCGGCAAAAGCACGGTTGGCCGAATACTGGCAGAGCGCCTGAAACAGACCTTTGCTGATGCGGACAGGGAACTGGAAAAAGAAAACCGTACCAGCATCAGGGAGATGGTGGCGCATCACGGATGGAAATATTTCCGGGACAAAGAACGGGAAACCCTTGTGCGTCTGTGCAAAGGGGACCGGCAGGTGATTGCCACAGGCGGAGGAGTGATTCTCCGTCCTGAAAATATCCGACAGATGAAGGAAAACGGAAGGGTGGTCTGGCTGAAAGCAGAGGCCGGAACCATAGCAGAGCGGATGCTTGCAGATGAAAAAACTCAATCCCAGCGGCCTGCCCTCTCGGACAGAGGACTGCTCAGCGAGATTGAGGAAATGCTGTCTTTCCGAAAACCTCTGTATGAACAGGCAGCGGATTTCTCTGTTGATACAGACAGTGCATGCGCAGAGGAGATTTGCAATCTGCTGATGGAAAAACTGTAGAAATCTGCAGGGGAAAAATTTTCTGCATCTCAAAAACCCGGTTTTTCTTAAAAACCGGGTTTTTTTGCAGCGTGTGTGTCTGAAAACAGACCAACTGTTTGGCAGGGACAGAAGAGAGAAATTCCACTTTTTTTTGATTTTTATGATTACCTTTTTAATATCAGAGTGTTAACACAGAATCATCCGGAATCCCCTTCAAACCTTCTTGACTTGCAAAGCAAATATCTTATATGTGTAAGGGTTATGTTTTGCAAAATCTGAAAATATCTTATGGAAACGGAAAAAAATATGAGCATAAAACTGAATATCAGGGAAATTCTTCTGGATGCAGCACGGAAAGCCCATGAAAGCGGTTCGCTTCCGGCATCGGATTTCCCTGACTTTGTAATTGAGGAACCCAAAAACCACTCTCATGGGGATCTTTCCGCGAATATGGCGATGGTTATGGCCGGAGTTCAGAAAATGGCTCCGCGAAAGATTGCGGAAACCATTCTCAGACACATGGATGACAAAGATGGCATTCTTGCCAAAACAGAAATTGCAGGCCCCGGATTCATCAATTTTTTCATCCGTCCCGCCGCGTGGTTCCCTGTCCTGCTCCGGATTCACGAACAGGACAGCCGTTACGGCGCATCCGACATGGGAAAAGGTCAGAAAGTGCAGGTGGAGTTTGTCAGTGCAAATCCCACAGGCCCCCTTCATGTGGGACACGGACGGGGTGCGGCAGTGGGGGATGTGACGGCCAATATTCTGGCTTTCTGCGGCTATGATGTGCAGCGGGAATACTATATCAATGATTCGGGCAGACAGATCAGCACCCTGGGACGTTCGGTCTATGTGCGTTATCTGCAGCAGTGCGGCAGGGAAATCGAATTTCCCGAAGATCATTACCGCGGGGATTATATCAAGGACATAGCCGCCGCGATCCGCAAAGAAAAAGGTGACAGTCTGCTCAGTCTTGCGGAAAGTGAAGGGCTTGCCTTCTGCGCACGTTATGCTGCGGATGATATACTGGCAGGGATTCGGGCGGACCTGGAATCCTTTGGCGTGCGTTTTGACAACTGGTACAGTGAGCAGTCTCTTTTTGATGCAGGCCGGGTGGAAAAAACCATAGAGAATTTCCGCAAAAGGGGCTCCCTCTACGAAAAAGAGGGCGCTCTCTGGTTCAGAACCACAGATTTCGGGGATGAAAAAGACCGTGTGGTGGTTCGATCCAACGGTCAGACCACCTATTTTGCCTCAGACATAGCCTATCATCAGGACAAATACGAACGGGGACTGGAGCGTGTCATTGATGTATGGGGCGCGGATCATCACGGTTATATTCCCCGGATGCGGGCCTCCATACTGGCTTCCGGCAGAAAGGCGGAGCAGTTTCAGATCATACTGATCCAAATGGTCAATCTGCTGCAGGGCGGTGTGCAGGTGGCG
>CAZDIU010000251.1:0-7966 GCA_964505535.1 uncultured Desulfobacterales bacterium
TTGATGTGCTGCTGCAGATGTCAGGACTGTTCCGGGATACGTTTCCGACTGTTGCGCTTTTGCTGGACAAAGCCGTGAAAAAATCTGCGGCCATGACGGATATTGAAAATTATATCCGAAAACATTCCGAAAATTTGGAAAAAAATCTGAGTGAGCAGGGATATTCTGCCGAAGATGCCAGAAAACTGTCGCTGGTCAGACTCTTCAGCGCACCGCCCGGAGCTTACGGAACCAAAGTGGACAATTTTGCCGGTGCCAGCGGTTTGTGGGATAAGGATGATATTGTTGCAGAACAGGGATTTATCCAAATGCAGTCTTTTGGATATTCCTCTGAGATTTGGGGCCAAAGCCTGACATCGACCTATCGTCAGCATCTCAAAGCCACCGATGCCACGATTCACACCATTTCATCCAATCTTTACGGCACAATGGACAATGATGACATGTTTCAGTATCTGGGCGGACTCAGCATGGCAGTCCGAAAAGAATCCGGCAAAAACCCGGAAGTGTTTATCTCCATGCAGCAAACTTTGGGAGAGGGACATGTGGAACCGCTGGCGGCAACACTGGGGCGGGAAATGCGAACCCGGTATCTCAATCCCGAATGGATCAAAGGCATGAAAAGGGAAAACTATGCGGGTGCAAGAGAGATGTCCGAATTTATGGAAAACATGTGGGGCTGGCAGGTAACGACTCCGGACGCTGTGGATAAAGCCAAATGGGAGCAAACCTTTGAGGTGTATGTGGAAGACAGGCATGGTCTGGAGATCAAAGAATTTTTCAGACAGAAAAATCCGGCCGCATATCAGTCCATGACCGCACGGATGCTGGAATCGGTTCGCAAAGGATACTGGTCTCCAAGTGAAGAAGTGAAACAGAAGCTGTCTGCCGAATATGCCAAAAGCGTGGCAGAAAGCGGCATTGCCTGCTGCGATCATGTCTGCGGCAATCCCATGCTCAATCAGATGGTTATGGATGTGATTCAGATTCCGGGCATTGTTCCTTCGGAAACAGCCGCGCAGTTCAAAGCAACATTGGAAAAAGCAGCCGGCGCACCGTTGACAGCGCAGGTGGAAGCACGCGCACAATTGCTTGAATCCCTCAGAAAAAGTGCGGCAAAATCTTCGGATGAACACCCGGAAAACATCAGTAAACAAAGCGGCAAAACTGCTGATCCGACTCATGTTGTGCAGGGCTATAAGATGGAAAAAGTGCAGAAATCCGAAAAGCAGGCGGAGAAAATAAAATCTTCCGGCGTTCAATGGTTTGCATCCGTGTTCATTCTGATGCTTGTCGGATTGTTTGCAGCGGGAACCTATATCCACAGCAAAGCGGTGTTTCAGCACCTGCGCGGGGAGTGAATCATGAAATCTGAGAAATAACAGCAAATGCAGCAGTATGTCAGTGCATTGTTTCTGCTGTAGCGTTTCAGAAAACAGGGGGCTTCTGCAGAAATTCCGCCCTTTCGGAGTCTCACAGAAGTTTTCCGTATTGCAGAGATTAGTGTTGATACCTGATTTTGAAGATGTTATAAGGTAAAGATTATCTGACAGTCCTGCTGCTTGGAAAAAGGGGAAAGAGAACATGCGTAACGCAATGGCAGATAAGCAACAATCTGGAATGATTAAAATAAGCAATCCTGATGAATCTGTAAACAGTCAAACATTCCGTTATTCCGGCGAAAGCCGGCTTTCTCCGGAATGATGAAAATAATGAAATTACGAGTTGTTACGAGATCATCAATAGTGGATTGGCGATGAACATGAGAAAAAAATTTTCAGGACAAATTTTTCTTTTGCTGCTGATTTTTCTGTTTGCAGCCGAATCTTTCTCTGGTTTTCGGAACATGCAGGATCAGGCAGGACGCATGGTGCAGGTTCCGGATGATCCCCAAAGAGTGGTGGCTTTGGCTCCGAGTGTCACGGAAATCATTTTTGCTTTGAAGCAGGAAAAACGGCTTGCAGGTGTCACGCGTTTCAGTGATTATCCGCCGCAGGCACAGCAATGGCCCAAAGTCGGTTCCTATATTCAACTGGATTTGGAAAAAATTGTTGCGCTCAAACCTGATCTCTGCATTGCCATCAAAGACGGCAATCCCATTGATGTGATTTCCCGGCTGGAAGATCTGGGCATTCCCGTGTATGCGGTCAATCCGACAAATCTCAATTCTGTCATCTCAGCCATCCGGAATATCGGAAATCTGCTGAAAGCTGATGCACAGGCTGAAATTCTGATCACAGAGATGGAAAAACGCATTGACCGGATAAAAAAACTGAGTGCGGAAATTCCTCACAAACCCGGTGTGTTCTTCCAAATCGGCATCAGTCCCATTGTGGCTGTGGGCAGAGATTCCTTTCTCCATGAACTGATTCTCACAGCGGGAGCGAGAAATCTGTCTGAAGGAGATGTTCCCTATCCCCGTTTCAGTCAGGAGCAGGTGCTGGCTCTTTCCCCGGAAATTATCATTATCACTTCCATGACCAAAGGCGGGATATTTGAAAATGTCAAAGCAGAATGGGAACAGTGGTCCGATATGCCTGCTGTGAAAAACAGGCGGATTCATATTGTGGATTCCAATGTGTTTGACAGACCCGGCCCCCGCATGGTGGAAGGTCTGGAATATCTGTTCCGGCTCTTTCATCCGGAAATTGCAGGAAAACTGCGGTAATCTGTCAGTCCTGACCGTAATTTTCAAAAACCGGATTTTTCCAAAAAATCCGGTTTTTTGGGGATACTTCAACTCAATGTCATTAACTTAAGACTCCCCTCCCTTGAGGGAGGGGCAGGGGGAGGGTGAAAACCGTTTTTAACTGCAGCGTGTTATTTCCCCCTCCCCTGACCCCTCCCACCGGGGGAGGGGAATGTCAGATTCTTAAGTCAATGGCATTGTACTTCAACCCATAACATCAAAGCTGGGAAAGCAACAGACCGTGCCGGACATTGTCAAACGCATTGCCGCAGTATCTTTTCTGCTGCTGTTCATCCTGATGGCAGCCGGACTGCTGGGCATTTCTTTGGGATCAAGTCAGAATCTCGGTACAATGCTGGATTATTTCTTCACCGGTGGAGAAAAAGATCCCATGCTGGCAAACATTATTTGGCGCATCCGGCTTCCCCGTGTGATTCTTGCCGCGCTGGCCGGATCTGTGCTTTCTCTGGGCGGACTGGTGTTTCAGGCTCTGCTCCGCAATCCTCTCGCAGAACCGTATATTCTGGGCATTTCCGGAGGCTCCGCGATTGGCGCGATTATCGGTATTCTCATGGGACTGGCACGCTTTCCCGGTGTCTTTCTGTGTGCATTTGCCGGAAGTCTGCTTACATTGCTGCTGGTAATTGTCATGGGAAGCGGCCGGACCGCGCTGAAAAAAGATTCCCTGCTTTTGTCAGGTGTTATGATCAACGCATTCTGCTCCTCGGTCATCACTTTTCTGCTTTCCCTGTCCCAGGATTCCCGGATTCACAATATTCTGTTCTGGCTCATGGGGGATCTGTCCCTGCCGGACATGAAACAGGCCGCAGTGCTGGGTCTGCTGGTTTTTCCCTGTTTTGTGCTGATTTTCTGCCTTTCCCATGTCATGAACCTGCTGCTGTCCGGCAGGGAAATGGCACGGACAATGGGTGTCAACACCGGTGCAGTGATGCTGGTGCTGCTGATATGCACCTCCCTGATGGTCAGTGCCACTGTATCTTACTGCGGGCTGCTGGGATTTGTGGGACTGGTCATGCCCCATCTGCTGCGACTGATGTTAGGCCCGGATCACCGGGTGCTGGTTCCGGCCTGCATTCTGGGCGGAGGCGCGTATATGATTCTCTGCGACATTTTAGCCCGTACCCTGCCGCAACAGGGAGAAATGCCCACCGGTGTCATCACGGCCATTATCGGCGCGCCTCTTTTCATTTTCCTGCTTCGGAGATCCAAAAAATGATTCCGGCTGTCTTGGCAGAAAATCTGGTCTGTGCATTGGACAGGAAAAAAATTCTGGATGATCTTTCCTTTTCCGTGTTTGCAGGGGATTTTTTCATTCTCATCGGCCCCAACGGTTCCGGCAAAACCACGCTGATGAAAGTGCTGTCCGGCATTCTCAATGCAGAGGGAACATTGCAGATACAGGGCAGATCTGTGAAGGATTTCAGACGCAGGGAACTGGCACGGAAAATCGCGTTTGTTCCCCAGCACATTTCCGATGATTTTCCCTTCACTGTAAGGGAAACCGTGCTGATGGGACGTTCCCCCCGCATGGGTATGCTGGGAATTGAAACACAGGCAGACCGGGACATGGCAGAGCAGGTCATGGCATTCACGGCTGTGGCACATCTGGCAGACCGGCATCTGAACCGGCTCAGCGGCGGAGAACTGCAGCGGGTGTTCATTGCGCGGGCTTTGTGTCAGGAACCGGAAATTCTGCTGCTCGATGAACCCACCGCGTTTCTGGATCTGGCGCACCAGATTCAGATCATGGACATGCTGGAAAAACTGAGAAAGGAAAAAAATCTGACCATTGTGATGGTCTCCCATGACATCAATCTGGCAGCCATGTACGGCAGCAGCCTGATGCTGATGAAACAGGGAAGAATTTTATGCACGGGAAGCCCCGAAGAAGTGCTTACCTTTTCCACTTTGGAACAGGCATACGGCTGTGTGGTGCTGGTGGATAAAAACCCGTTGGGGAATTTCCCAAGAATTGTTCCGGTTCCGGGCAGGTTTGTTCATATGGAAATGCTGAATTCTGAATGATCCTCCCCCTGTTGTTCCATTCTTTCCCAATTCTCCATTCACAGCATCCGATTTTGCCACATGTAAGAGATTGAAAACAATAAGCGATATGATAAACATGATATGCGTATTGAGTCGCCTGTCTGAAAAAAAAGCGAAGATAACTTCGTCTGATTTCACACATCATCCTCCATTTGCGAAGCATACTTCGCATAAAATCTTCTGAACATCCTTTTCAAGGTTTGTTTCTGACTTTGATTACCTGAAAAAAATACCGGTCTGAAAAAAAGTGAAAAACATCATAACTGCCCGGTTGACGGCAGGTCTTCGATGTATTTGCCATATGAAAACATGGCAATGAACAGAATTGGATATGTTTATGTCATTCTGAAAGAGCCGTATGGCACAGGGATTGCTTATACAGAAAGCATTCAGTTTCCACAAGGTGCATACGGAAAATCCGGTTGGAAGGGAAAGGAGGTATAAAATATACAGGCTGTGGAATGAAGAAAGTTCTTTGCCACAGTCGGAAAATTCATGGGAAAACTGTTTCAGGATTGTTTTTGCCATGAAAGGCATGGCGTTGGGAACACATAAGGGAGATTGGCACTCAGATTCGGGAAATGTTGACAGAACTGTGAAAATTATCTGGAAAAAAGGAGGATAAAACATGCACGACATTGATAATACAATTAATTATCAGGAAATGCAGGACGGGGAGATGGATGCGGATGAATTCGACTATGAAGGAATGGATGAGGAATATGAAGAGGCTGAAAACATTGATTCGGAAGTCCCGTTTGGAGAATCAGAGGAGATGGATCTGGCGGCTGAACTCCTTACAATGACAGGCGATGAAGAACTGGAACAGTTTCTTGGCAAGCTGTTCAAAAAGATTGGCAGAGGGTTTAAAAAAGGCTTTCGGCCTCTGATGGGAATGCTCAAACCGCTTGCCAAAAAGCTTTTGCCGATTGCAGGGACCGCGGTTGGAACCTTTTTCGGAGGGCCGGCAGGAGGCATGGTTGGCAGCAAAATCGGGAATGTGGCCGGTAAGGTATTTGGGATGGAACTCGAAGGACTAAGCCCTGAAGATCAGGAATTTGAAGTTGCGCGCCGGTTCGTTCGCCTGGCCGGTACCGCAGCCAGGAAGGCATCAAAGGCTCCGGGTACGGCAAACCCGAATGCAATCGCAAAAGCTGCTCTTTTGTCGGCAGTCAAAAAACATGCACCGGGACTGCTTGGCTGGAACCCCGGCAGATCGCAGGGACAGATTACCCGTACAGGCCGTTGGATTCGGCGCGGAAATAAAATCATTCTTCTGGGAGTATAAATGCAAATGGCGCTTTCAAGCTTTGTCATGTCGTCTCTGAAACACGAAGCCTGCGGGCTGCGTATCCGGCTGAAAAAGGTAAAACCGTTTTCGATGGTTATGCCGGCTGTGCCCGCGGCCGGAATTTCGTCCGGTGCATTCATTGCCATTGAAAGATACATGGCGCATGGACGGCATGAAATCGGAAAATCGGTGGATAAGTATCTCGCATGGCTCCAGGAGTCTGACGGGAGAAAATCCTCACCGGTTGAAGCGCAAAGGCGCCTTTGTTTTCTGAGAATGAAGTTCAATGCTGTGCTGACACAGTTCGACATATTCGCGGATGTGCTGACACAGCGGAGCGAACACGAGTATGGCATATGGCTTTCCGGTCTGGACAGACTGGCAGAGGATGCCATCACCCTGAACGGAGAATATTTCACAAAGCCGTATGTGGCAACGTATCTTGACCGGGGCTTCGGGGCAGCGATCCGCCGCGCACGCACACGCCTGCCCGGAGGCGGAAAAAATCCGGTGGCAATCATCCGGATTCCCCGTGAGCGCATGGTTGGAAGCGGAATAGCGTCCTCTCTGGTTCATGAGGTCGGGCATCAGGGAAGCGCACTGCTGGATTTGGTAAATTCCATGCGGGGTCCTGTTCAGCAGGTTCAGCGCCGGCACGCGGGCAATCAGCGTATGGCATGGACAATCTGGGAACGATGGCTGTCTGAAATCATTGCGGATTTCTGGGCAGTGGCAAAACTTGGGGTAACAGCAACACAGGGACTGATGGGTGTGGTGAGTCTTCCGCGGGCATTTGTTTTTCGCATGAATCTGGATGATCCCCACCCCTTCCCGTGGATCCGGGTGAAACTGAGCGCATCAATGGGCCGTGCCTGCAATGCACGCTCGGTTATGCCCAGACTGCATGCCGCCCGCCTTAACCATCCCTTTTCTCCCTTTTCCCGGTCAATGGCAATGCGGACAGCCACATCCTCGGCTGCCCTGCCAATATCCTTTAGCCTGATTCCTTCTGAAACCGCAGTCTGGATACTGTCCCTGAAATGTCTGTTCTTCCATACCGTTGGGGCCAATTCTTCTTCCCCGCGCTCTTCCGGGGGGATAAAACCGATTGTAACAGGCCCGGAACCCACATACCGGCACATGATGCGGGAAACAAGCTGTTCCAGTTCGCGCACATTTCCGGGATACTGGCGGTTTTGCAGGTATTGGCAGACGGTCTCATCCAGAGCAGGCGGATCTTTTCCGTTTACATGCAGTCTCATGAAATAACGGGCAAGAGGCAGAATATCCTCATGTCTTTCCCGAAGCGGAGGAAGTTTCACCTTCCAGCCTGCAATGCGATAATACAAATCATGGCGGAATTTTCCTTTGTCAATATGTTTCCGGAGATCCCTGTTTGTCGCGGATATGAGCCGGAATTCGGTACGCCGCCATTTGTCATCCCCCAGCCGCTTGTAGGTATGCTCCTGTATGACCCGCAGCAGCCGGGGCTGCAAATCCGGCGGCAGTTCTCCCACTTCATCAAGAAAAAGGGTTCCCCTGTCCGCCAGGAAAAAAGCACCTTCACGCGCGGCATACGCACCTGTAAATGCACCCCGCTCATGTCCGAACAGTTCACTGCCGGACAGTTCCGGCACAATGGTGGTACAGTCAAGAACAGTCATTCCGCCCTTTTCAGCGCGCTGGTCAAGATCGTGAATCAGACGGGCAATTTTTTCTTTTCCGATTCCGCTTTCCCCTTCAATCAAAACTGTCATATCCGTAAAACAGGCCACTTCTATGACCTGACGCAGCACAGACTGCCAGACCGGGCTTTCACCGATGAGATTGACACGAACAGGGGGAGACTCCATAAGCCGGTCCAGAATATTCCACCGTTCCAGCCTTGCCGCCACTTCCTCAACCGGATTGAACAGGCT
>CAZDIU010000252.1:0-7946 GCA_964505535.1 uncultured Desulfobacterales bacterium
ACTGCCCAGAATGGCCCTTTCCTGTCCCGGGGCCCCTGTGTGCAGCGCCTGCATACCGGCCAGTTCATCCTCCAATGCCTGAATCGTTGCCAGACAGCCCATATCCAACTGATCCGGACCAAGAGGCTGAAGAATCCGGCAGGGATTTTCCGCTGTCCCGCGGGGAAGGATATGGGCGGCATGGACTTCCCGGAGACCGCCGTTGTCGGTCATGGTCATGGCGGCCATCATATCCAGACGGAGCAGGGAAAGGTCTGTAAGGTCATCCTGGGTCAGCGGCTCATTTTTCAGATGCGTATGGATGCAGCGCAGTCCTTTAAGCCGTCCGGGAATTGTGCGAAAGTCCGGCAGATCCGGAATCACTATTTTCTGTGCGTCACCGGCAATCACACTCACGACTTTGCCGGAGCGGTTCACCAGTATGCCCAACTGTCTGCCCATTTCAAAGGAAAGATGAACAATGTCACGCGCGAGATCCGGAGTGATGATGTATTCCCCCGGAATGCGCCGCCGGTACAGATTTTCCAGCCTGCGCATCTGGTCTGCTTTGAGTCCAATGGTGTTGCCGCTGATATTTTTCATGATTCCGGGTATTCCCTCATGCTGTCCGGAGCCGGATTTTCAAACCGGGTGTAGGTGTTGAGAAAAACCATCTGGGCTGTGCCGATGGGTCCGTTGCGCTGTTTGCCCAGGATGACTTCAGCCTTGCCCCTGTTGGGATTGTTCTCATCCTTATGATAGACTTCATCCCTGTAGATAAAGGCCACCACATCCGCATCCTGCTCAATGGAACCGGATTCCCTCAAATCCGAGAGCATGGGCCGCTTGTCTGCGCGTTCCTCCACTTTCCGGTTCAACTGGGAAAGGGCTATGACCGGCACATTCAGTTCCTTTGCCAGGGCTTTGAGAGAACGGGATATTTCAGAAATTTCCAGTTCCCGGCGTTCGGCTGACAGACGTCCCTTCATGAGCTGGAGATAGTCAATGATGATCATCCCCAGTCCTTTTTCCATTTTCAGTCTGCGGGATTTGGCCCGGATCTCAATTGCGGAAACATCTGCGGAATCATCAATGTAAATGGGGGCATCAGACAGAACGCCTGCAGCCTCTGTGATGGCATCCCAGTCCTCCCGGCTGAAAAAACCGCTGCGCAGGCGGGAGGAATCCACACGGGCTTCTGCACAGAGCATGCGCATGGACAACTGTTCCTTGGACATTTCCAGTGAAAAGAGTCCCACCGGCACGTCCGCATCCACTGCCGCATTCCGGGCAATGTTCAGAGCCAGCGCTGTTTTTCCCATGGAGGGGCGGGCGGCCAGAATGATCAGGTCAGAAGGCTGAAAACCTGAAGTGAGCCGATCCAACTGGGTAAAACCTGTGGGAACCCCGGTAATCAGGGTTTTGTTGCCCTGACGCTCCTCCAGGGTGTCAATATTGGTTTCAATAATCTGGCTGAGCTGGTGGAAAGAAGGCTTGATTTTGTTTTCGGATATTTCAAAAACAGCACTTTCCGCAAAATTAATGACTTCATCCACATCGCCCTGGTCTTCGTAACAGCGCCGCACTATTTCAGAGGATTTTTCAATCAGACGTCTCAGACAGGCTTTTTCATGAACAATTCTGGCATAATGGGCTGCATTGACAGCAAGAGGGGCCGCATCCGTGAGCCAGGACAGATAGGTGACCCCCTGGTATCCGGCACCGCTGACACTGTCCATTTCCCCCTTTTCACTCAGAATATTGGAAAGCGTAATCAGATCAACCGGATGGCTCCGGGAAAACAGATCCGTGATTGCCTGGAATATTTTCTGGTGGGAAGGCGAGTAAAAATCCTGCGGAGAGAGGATTTCCAATACCTCAAGAAGAGTGGTGTTGTCCAGAATGACGGCGCTTAACAGAGATTCCTCAGCCTCAATATTCTGGGGCGGAAGTTTATGGATCAATTGATCTTTTGGAAGGCGTGCGGTTTTTGTTTTCATAATTCCGGAGGTCAGTTTCCGTGTGTCAGGTGTTTTAACCGGCATTCTGGTGCATACCGTGAAAAATGTAACAGGAATTAAACAGTTGGGGGGTTTTCCAAACGGCATGACACAGAGCTGAGCGGATTCCAGGGTGGAGCGAGCGAAGCGACCGGAACTCCGCAAATCCGCCTGAGCGCGGGTTAGTTGGCAAATTTGCTGCTTTGAACAATCATGTTATCGGGATATAATTGCTTTAACTTCACCAAAAATCCTCAAATGCCGTAAATCATTTTTTATACAAATTATGTAAATCATTTTAATTTCAGAATGTTAAACATGTCTGAATGTGAAAATTCGAAATGCTGCCACTTTTGTTTCTTCAGATAAAAAACTGACTGCCCATCCCCTGCGATACAGGTTTTCATGAGGAAAAAAATGTAATACAGGGGCGGGTTTGAAACCCGCCCCTGGCAAACGGCTTTATGCAGAATCAGGCAGTTGAAAATCAACTGCGCAATGCTGAATCATTATTCCGGCACAGCTTCGGGAACCACTTCAACCGTGATTTCCGGTTCAATCCCCTTGTACACCCGGATGGGAACAGGATACGTGCCCAGATTTTTGATGGGCTCTGTCAGCAGCACCATCCGCTTTTCCATTTCAATTCCCTGTGCTGCAAGGGCTTCCACAATATCACGTACCGTAACGGAACCGTAGAGACGATCTTCATCGCTGACTCTGGCCGCTATGGTTACAGACACGCCTTCCAGCCGTTTGGCCATTTCCTCGGCAAAGGCTTTCTCTTTGGCAATCTGGAGTTCAAATTTGGCTCTGCTCCGTTCCAGTATGCTTCGGTTGGCAGGTGTGGACAGCATGGCTTTTTTCTGGGGAAGAAGATAATTTCTTGCAAATCCCCTGGCCACTTTGACTTCGCTGCCGATGACACCCAGAGATTCTATGGTTTCTGTTAAAATGACTTTTGTATCGCCTTTCATGTCAAAACCTCCGGACGGCGCACAGAATCACCCATTGGCGCCGCCTGTTTCTAATTTTCTGAAATTCAGCCACATATCGAAAAAACCCAGCCCGATGACCAGTATCAGGGCCATATGCCACAGGGCAATCATGCTGTAGAAAAAAACTCTCAGCATGGGAGGAAACTGTTTTTTTTCAAAATAGAAGGCCACAATGGCAATGCCGCCGAAAAAATAAACAGTCATCAGGACAATCAGCCCGTTAAAAGCGATAATCCGGATCAGTGTGTCCGGAATCATCAGCATAAGCCCGCATCCGATAACCCCCCATACCAGAATCTCCGGCACTTTCCACAGGGTCAGGGAACCGAAATCCGGATACGGCAGTTTTCCCGCGCGCATCAGGGGGCTTGCCATGAGCAGAACCGACCAGGCGAGAAAAAGCAGGGCAGATGCTGTCATGGCCGGTACAATCCTTACCAGACCGTAGTGTATCGCGTCCAGGGAGTCTGACACAAACTGCACGGCATCCTCGGGCATCCCCATATCCCTGTAGAGTTTTACGGTATGCTCCAGATTCAGGGCCACATATTCCGACACCACTGTTCCGATGTCCCTGCCTGCCAAACTGCTGTAAAAAAACAGGCAGATCACTGCTGCCCCTGCAACAGTCCCTGCTGTCCGAAGAACTGTCTGCTCCACTGTCAGTTTTTTTTCAAACATTTCCGCCAGGACAAAGCCCAGCAGCATCAGTCCTCCAAAATACAGCAAATCAAAAGACAGTCTGCCGAGTGAAAAAAACATAATCAGCAATGACAGCATGAAAACAGCCCCGCCGTTTTTTCTCCCAAGCTTTGTCCGCCAGAAAAGGATCGGCAGGGGAATCAGCAGCGAGATGAAAAAGCCGATCAGCGGAATATGCACAGACAGAAGAAAAATCAGGCAGGCAATGCCGGTTCCCTTCAGTATGTCTGTCTGGGTGTTATGCAGCACAGTTCGCTTCTCCCTGTCCGGTTTCAACGGGCTGTGGTGTTTTTGTCAACTGGGGTGACGGACAAATCAGCATACCGTATCAAAACGGTATGCGATTGCTGATCTCCTACATTTCATACGTGCCGACAAAGGGCAGCAGTGCAATGCTCCGCGCCTGTTTAATGGCGATGGTCAGTTTCCGCTGATGCTTTGCACAGGTGCCGGATATCCTTCTGGGGATGATCTTGCCGCGCTCTGTGGTAAAGTATTTCAGGGTTTTCGGATCTTTGTAATCAATCTGAACACTGCTGTCCGCACAGAAGCGGCATACCTTCCGGCGGTGAAACACTCTTTTTTTCCGTCTGCCTCCGGCAGCGCCGGCCGGGCCTGTGCTTCTTTTCTGGGGTCGGAATGCCATCTTATCTGTCCTCCTCATCGCTTATTTCGCTGTCTTCATCATCATCGGTTTCATATTCCGCATCAGTCCCGTCCGCATCCTCATCTTCGGATTCACTGTCATCATAAACAGCGGCTGCGGAACTGCTTTCCTCATCATCCGCCGGCCGGGCTGATTTGAGCTTTCCTGCTGCCAGTTCTGCTTTGATGGCTTCGGGATCCGCGTTTTTGTCAAGCAGAATCGTCATGTATTTCATAACCCGGTCATCAATGCGGAAAAATCTTTCCATTTCCGCAACAACCGCTCCGGTTCCGCAGTAATCCAGCCGGACGTAATAGCCCCGTTTTTTCTTTTTGATTTCATAGGCCAGATGCCGTGTTCCCCACTCGTCAAATTCCATGAGGGCGCCACCCTGCTGTGAGATAATCTCTTTCATCCTCTCAAAGAGAGGCGCGCGCTGATCATCCGCCAAATCCGGCTGGACAATCACCATTGTTTCATACCTTCTCATAATTCCTCCTTACGGATATTAAGCCCCGGTCAGATCCGGAGCAAGGATTGCACACAGATTTTCTGAAAATCTGCATGTGATCAAAAATTGATTCACATAGCACTTATCTGAAGATGTTGTCAAGAATATTTGTTTTTTTGAGTGGCGGGTCAAACCGGCTGATGAAAACACTCCCTTCCTCTGAGGAAGATGCGGGGGATGGTGAAAACATATTTTATTACAGTCTGTTATATAACATTCCCTGCCCTTTTCCACTGCAGGGCTGTTAAGTTCTGTTCCGTGCTCTCGTTACGGGGCTCCGCCCCGCATGAGACGGAGCCTCCACCGGACGTTACGGGGCAGAGCCCCGTAACGAGTCGGAAGGCGCGGCAGGCGGAGAACTTAACAGCCCTGTTTTTTTAAAAGGGAATTAAGGGGGATTTTCAGGCTGTTGTGTAAAAATCCCCCCTGCCCCCTTTGCAAAGGGGGGAAAATCAGAGTTAATGATTTCAGATAATTATCATGGAACTTGACAGCCCAGCATTAAAAAAGGGGAGAAAACGGGATACAGTGATAAAAATGAGGGTTTGTCAGTCCATGCGGTAGTTGGGCGCCTCTTTGGTGATGATGACATCATGCACATGGCTTTCCCGCAGACCTGCAGCGCTGATCTTGATGAAACGGGCTCTTTCTCTCAGTTCCCCAATGGTTTTGCAGCCAACATATCCCATACCGGCCTTCAGACCGCCCACAAGCTGAAACACAATTTCCGACAGCAGTCCTGCATAGGGAACCCGTCCCACAATGCCTTCGGGAACCAGTTTGTCCTCCTGCTCATTCTCTCCCTGGTAATATCTGTCTTTGCTGCCCTGTTTCATGGCTTCCAGAGACCCCATGCCCCGGTATGCCTTGTAACTGCGTCCCTGATAAAAAACCATTTCTCCGGGGCTTTCCTTTGCGCCTGCAAACAGCCCCCCGATCATCACGGCATGTGCGCCTGCACCAAGGGCTTTGGTGAGGTCTCCGGAAAACTTGATGCCGCCGTCCGCAATCAGGGGAACTCCGGTTTTTTCCGACACAGCCTTGCAGTTCATGATGGCCGTAATCTGGGGAATGCCGATGCCGGCCACAATCCGGGTGGTGCAGATGGAGCCCGGGCCGATGCCGATTTTCACACCGTCAACCCCTGCATCAATGAGCGCCTGCGCGCCTTCGCCTGTGCCCACGTTTCCGGCTATGAGTTCCATCTGGGGAAAAGTGCTTTTGAGTTTTTTCACGGTTTCAATCACATTCCGGGAATGGCCGTGGGAAGTGTCAATGAGAATCGCATCGGCCCCGGCCCGGAGAAGCGCGTGGGCTCTTTCCTCGGCATCCGGCCCCACACCGATGGCCGCACCCACCCGGAGACGGCCCCGGCTGTCTTTGCAGGCATGGGGATATTTTTTGATTTTCTCAATATCCTTGATGGTGATCATGCCGGTCAGCTTTCCCTCCCTGTTGACCACCAGCAGTTTTTCAATTCGGTGTTTGTGCAGGGTTTTTTTGGAATCCTCCAGACTGATGCCCTCAGACACTGTGACCAGATTTTCGCTGGTCATGACCTCGGAAACTTTTTTGTCCAGATCAGTCTCAAACCGCAGATCCCGGTTGGTCACAATGCCCACCAGATTGTCATCCTTGGTGACAGGAAGACCGGAGATACGGTACTGCTCCATGACGCTCAGCACATCACGGATGGACTGGTCCGGATGCACTGTCACCGGGTCCACAATCATGCCGCTTTCAGATTTCTTGACCTTGTCCACTTCCCTGGCCTGCTGCTCAATGCCCATATTGCGGTGAATGAAGCCCAGCCCTCCGGCACGGGCCATGCTGATGGCCACCTGGGATTCTGTCACCGTATCCATGGCAGCACTCACGATGGGGATGGAAAGACTCAGATTCCGGGTCAGACGGGTGCGGGTGTCAATGTCTTTGGGCAGCACGTCCGAATAGTTGGGAATCAGAAGGACATCGTCAAAGGAATAGGCTTCCTCCGGGGAAATAAGTGTCATAAAAATTGCCTCCGAACAGGATGCAGGTTTGCGCAAAACCTGCTGTTAAGAATGTTTAAAATGAAATATCAGAAAGATACACTGAAAAATACTGTTTTACGGATAATTGTATCTCAGGTTTAGCAAAGGCATGAATATTTCGCAATCTTTTATTTGTCATCTTGACAGATACAGGCAGGAAGCATTAAAAAGAACTCTATAATTATGGCACAGTTCTCCCGGATGAAATAAAGATCGGAAAAAAAACATGATTACAGAGATTAATCCTGAAAATCCTCCTGTGCGGCTGATACGGCAGATTGCGGACATACTCAAAGAAGGAGGAGTCATCGCGTATCCCACAGACACCTATTACGGCATAGGCTGTGATATTATGAACAAAAAGGCGATTCAGCGCATCTATCAGATCAAGCAGCGGGATCAGAAAAATCCTTTCAGTTTCATCTGCTCAGACCTGAAACATATCAGCGATTATGCCAAGGTATCCAATTATGCCTACAAAACCATGAAGCGGCTCCTTCCCGGCCCCTACACTTTTATTCTGGAAGGCTCAAAACTGGTTCCCAAAATCATGCTGACCAAACGGCGCACTGCAGGCATACGGGTTCCGGCCCATCCCATCTGTCTGGCTTTGGTGGAACATCTGGGTCATCCCATACTTTCCACCAGTGCGACCAAACCGGACGGGGAGATATTTTACAATCCCTCTTTGATACATGATTATTTCGGCTCCCGGCTGGATGCGGTCATAGACGGAGGCCCGGTTTCGGGAAATCCCTCCAGTGTGGTTTCTCTGCTCGATGATGTGCCGGAAGTCATCCGCAAAGGAGCTGGGGATGTGAGTCTGTTTGAATAATCCGTTGCAGTTAGGGTCTGTATCAAAATAACCTGTTGTAATACCAAATCGCTGTTGAAGTTATGCAATATTTTCTGCCGGTTCATCAGAAAAACCGGATTTTTCCAAAAAATCCGGTTTTTTGAATACCCGAAAACTTTCGGCTGTGCAGAAAGCACTGCATCAAATCAATGGAGAATCGGCATAAACCCTGAGGGTTTTGAAAATCCTCAGGGTTTTCGGACAGGAAAATTGTACAGGTT
>CAZDIU010000253.1:0-7903 GCA_964505535.1 uncultured Desulfobacterales bacterium
GGGGGCAGGGGGGTTAGGTTTCCCCTGTCTTGATCCCCAATGGGATCAGCTCCTTACCTTTCTCTCACGGGAACTCAAAGACACCCGTTCCCGCGTGCTTGTCACCTCCCGGCACCTGCCTGCGGCTCTGGCGGAGAATGACGACGTTCCCCCCGTCCTGCTCGGCCCCCTGAGTTATGCCGAACGGGGGCTGTATCTCCGCAGCCATCCGGCTTTGCGGGACTTGCTGTATGGGGACGCGGAAGGCAAAGAACTGGCTTTGAAACTGCTCAAAGTCAGCCGGGGGCATCCCCTGATCATGAACCGCCTTGCCGGGCTGGCGGGCAATCGCAGCGCATTGGCAGAGGCAATGGAAGCACTGGAAAGCAAAGGGCATTCCGCTCTGCTGGATCTGTTTGCGCCCATGTCGGAAAAAGACAAAGAAACGGAACGCAGATATTTGGAAGACGCGGCCGTGGGGTCTGTGGATTTCCTCATCCACCGGCTTTTCCCCCAAGCCCGGACATTGCTGTGGATGATGACGCAGGCCAATGAACCGGTTTCGGAAGATTTGATACAGGGCGTGTGGTCGGAATTACTGATTACGCAGGAATCCAAACCTGCTGAGTTTCTTCTTCAGGAATTAGCCCGCTCCGGACTGGTCAACCGGGAAAGCAATGAAAATATTTCCGTTTATTCCTTCCACGAACTGGTGCGGGAACGCATGGCCGCATGGATGGAAAAACACCAACACGAACGCGGGGGAAAAACCGCAGAACAGGTATGGGTGGCCTACGGGGAACGGTATGCCGCAATCTTTGAAAAGATGTATTACGTATCCAGAGACACCGCAGGCGAAGCCGGACGACGTGCCCTGGTCTATTTTGTACGGGCAAAAGCCTATGATAAATTGGGAGTTTTGGCAAGCACACTTCCTGCCGATGCCACTGAGAGTCTGATACAGCGTCCTGAAAAAAGACAGAAATTTTTATTATTCAGGTAAAAAAAAGACATACCCTGAAGACTCAGGCTGCTGTGAATGCAGAAACTCCTGAAATACCGGCATTGGATTTCGCGAAGGGCGGGCGGCATGATTTCAGAATTTTTAAAGAAAGCAGACTGAGGATTGCTGAAAAAATCGTTATCAGGGCGGACAGCGGATATCCTTGTATTGATAAAATACATAAAAACAGCCTCTTACCAAAAAAAAGCAGCAAAAAAATCCGCTTTCCCGGAAAGATAAGCGGAATAACAAAAAGTTGTCACGTCAGAGGGTTTTTACAGAACATGTTATCGGTAAAATTAAAATTTTTAAAATACTTTCAGATAAATACAGAAACAGAAGAAAAAGGTTTGAGTTAAGATTCAAGTTGATCGCGGGTATTTATAATTTTGAATTGAAAACAAGAGGAAATGACTTTTGAAAGAGGTTTATTGCTGAACCGCAGGCCACAGCCGATTTGGTTCCCGCAGGCAGAGACCGCTGGGCATTACGGTTGAACTTGGCGGATGGGTTAAATAATTCAGGCCACCCGGATCAGTCTCTGCCTTTTCATGAACAGGCATGTGCCGAAGCCGAATCCGCAGAAAACTGGTCAGATACAGGCGTAATCTGCGGAAACTGGGCAAACGCGCTGGTGAATGTCGGGCAGTTGGACAAAGCAAAGGAAACCCATTTGCGGAGTGCGGAAGCGGATAGAAAAGCAGGCAGACCGAAAATCAATGTCATCGGCAGCGAACTCGAAGCCCTGCGCATTGATGTGTTTCAGGGCAAAGGCCGGGAAGTGGTGCCGGAAATTGAAACCCGCGTGAATGAAATCCGGAACTGGTATCAAAAAACCAGAAAAGGGGAAAACTTGCCGGAAGCCCCGGATTCCGTGTTCTTGGCCCGTGCGCTGATTTACGGACTGGATGTTGCCGAAAATGCCAACCTACAACTTGAAAACTGGGAAGCCTGCCTGTCCCTGCTGAAAGAGAAAGAGCAGACCGAACAGGAAAATGGCGCAGGCAGGCAGGAACTCTGCGGCTCAAGGTTCAATCAGTATTGGCCTTTGATAAATCTGGGCAGGCTGGATGAGGCGCAGGCGGTATTGGGAGAATGCCTCGCCGTGTTCCGGGAGGCCAATGATCTGATTCATCAGGCAGCCTGTCTTAACGCTTTTGCCAACATCTGGGATCTACGCGGGGACATGGGACAGGCCATCGCCTTGGAAAAGCAGGCACTGGCCATACGCAATCAACTGTCTAATCCATCGAATCGGGCGATTTCGCATGGGAATCTGTCGAATTATCTTAATGATTCCGATAAAATAGAAGAAGGGGCGAGTCATCTGCTTGCAGCAATTATTTATCTGATTTTGATTAGAAGACAGGATCGTCTTTCAGTTATTATAAGCAACCTCAGAATCAGAATAAACCGCGCCGCCCAATCCGGCACCACCTACACCCTGCCCCGCATCACCGACCTGCTCACCCTGCCCGAATTTGACGCCTTACAGCGGTTTCTGGCACACGCGCAGGCGGATATTGCGCAATTGCAGCACGCGGTTGACCAAATGGTGGAGCAGGCCCGGCAGGAAACGGAGGAATCGCCTCTATCTGGATTGGGCAACCTTCCGCCTGAATTGCAACAGGTTCTTGCTCAATTGATAGCGGCTGCAAGGTCAGGTCAGGATATTGAACCCATGATTGCGGATTTACGAAATCAAATGCTGAAAGCAGCACCCGGCAAAGAAAAAAGGATAGACGAAATACTGGAAGGGATGCGGAATGCAATTGCAGAAATGAAAAAGTAACGTAGATCGGGTTAGGCCGCAAGGCCGTAACCCGACACAATGCACCCCGGACATTCGTCCGGCCATCCGCCCGGAAATGAATTTCCGGGCTATTATGCGCCGTCCCGCCGGGACGGTGTTAAAAAAAGTTTATGAAGGGCTTAAATTTGCTACAGATTTTATTTTATAACTGTCATAATCGCAAACCGGGCAGGCGGAAACCTGCCATACAAACCATGAGGAGGAGAATATGGGAAAAGGAAGAACAGTCATTTTCACGGGCATACTTCTGCTGCTGTATGCCCTGTGTCCCGCGCAGCTTCCGGCTGCCCAGGACGCTGCCATCACTGCCGGGAGTGCAGGCGGAGCCAAAAAAACCGGAACTTTCCGGGTGCTGGACATCAGCGAGCGCACCTATGACAACGGCCCGGCCATTGCCGTGCTTGTCTCGGAGCCGCTGGATCCCACGGTGCGCCATGATGAGCATCTGCGGATCAGTGACACCCGTGAACTGCTCAAAAGCGCATGGGTGCTGTCTGAGGACGGACGCACCCTCTGGTTTCCCCATGTGGAACCAGAAACCGAGTATTCCGTCACTGTTCTGGAAAGCCTGAAAGCCGCGGCCGGACAGGTTCTGGGGGAACGCAAAAGCCAGTCTGTCACCACAAAGGCCATCAGTCCCATTATCAGTTTCGCGAGCGAAGGATTTCTGCTTCCCGCGAAAATGAACAAAGGGCTTCCCATTGTCACCATCAACGTGACCTCGGTGTATGCAGAATTCTTCCGCATGAAGCCGGAAGGACTGATAAACCTTGTGGACTGGGACAACACAGCCGGGGAAAAGGATTATTATCAACTGGCCCAGAGCAAAGACTATGGGGAAATGGTGTATTCCGGCAGATTTGATCTGGATGTTCCCAAAAACCGGCGCACGGTCTGCCATATTCCGGTGGAAAACATTGAACCCCTGCAGAAACCCGGTGTTTATCTTGCCATTCTCCGCGAACCCGGTCAGTACAATTATGCTTATCAGGGAACCTATTTTCTGGTCACGGACATCGGACTTCATGCCAGAGCCTATGCGTCTGAATCCCTGATTTTTGCCTCCTCTCTGAAAACCGGTGCTCGGCTGCCTGATGTGGAACTCCGTTTTTACGACAGCAGCAGCAAGGTGGTGGCTGAAGGAATTACAGATGAAAACGGAGAATTTCGATCCAATCTGGTGCTGCCGGGCGATATTCAGGTGGTGATTGCCTCCCATAAGGATCCGTCCGGTCAGGAGCAGTCCGGAGTGCTTCCCATGCGCATTCCGGCTTTGGATATGAGCGAGTTTGATCTGGGCAAACGGGCATATCATCCCCGTGAAATTTTCCTTTACAGCCCCCGTGATCTGTACCGGCCCGGAGAAACAGCCACCGTATCTGCGCTGCTGCGGGATCATGACGCGCAGATGATCGAAACTCTTCCTCTGACTGTCAAACTTTTTCAGCCCGATGGCAGGGAAATCCGGACTTTCACCTGGCACGCGCAGGAAAATGAGGCCCAGAACATGAACTACTTCCGCACAGAACTGGATTTTCCCACGGACGCGCAGACCGGAAAATGGGAACTCCGGGTCTGGGATGATCCCTCAGCCAGCACGCCTGCTGCTGTGCATAAACTGCAGATTGAGGAATTTCTGCCGGAACGGATGAAACTGGATATAAAGGCCATGCCGAATTTTCCCGGGCCAAAGGATACGGTAAAGGCAGAAGTGAACGGCATGTATCTTTACGGCGCTCCCGCGAGTGAGAATGAAATCGCTTTCCGGATCCGGGTCAAGGCCAAACGGGATTTGTTTGAAAAGCTCAGGGATTTTCAGTTCGGGGATGTGGCAGATGAGGAATACCGGGATTACTGGGAAACCGATACGCAGAAACTGGACGCGCAGGGAAATTTCACTCTGGAAGTGGAAAACCGGTGGTCAGAAATGCTCAGCCCCCTTACGGTGAGAGTTGTAGCGGATTTGTATGAAAGCGGAGGCCGTCCTGTCACCCGTTATGCGGACAAAACCGTATGGCCTGCGAAGAATCTGGTGGGCATACGTCCTCTGTTCACCGGTGAATCTGCGGATGCTGGACCCATCAGTTTTGAAGTGGTCATGGCAGACACAAAGGGAAAACTCCTGCCCGCGCAGGGTCTGCTGGTGGAACTCATCAAAGAGGACAGGGATTATTACTGGGAATATTCCGAATCCACCGGCTGGCTGTACAAATACACGGAAAAAACCTACAATTTCCTTACCGACTCCCTGAATCTCAAAGGAGACAAAGCCACGCCTTACACGGTGCAGTTGCAGAACGGACAGTATGTGCTGGCCATCCGGAACCCGGAAAACAATCTGGTGTCCAGTGTGCGTTTCCGGGTGGGAAGATGGTGGTACGGAGAGGACGGGGAAAAAGCCGCACGTCCGGACAAGGTCGTGCTGACCCTCAATCAGGCCACCTACCGTCCGGGTGACAGTATCAAACTGACTGTAACCCCGCCCCACAGCGGCGAAGCCCTGATTCTGGTGGAGGGGGACAAGCCCCTGTGGACAAAACGTCTCCCGGTCTCGGGCAAAGGCACGGAAGTGGAAATTCCCATTCTCGCGGGCTGGGATACCCACAATATTTACATCAGCGCGGTTGTGTTCCGTCCGGCTGATGCAGAAGAGAAAATCACGCCCAACCGGGCTGTGGGACTGATTCATCTGCCTTTGGAGCGATCTGACCGGAAAATCGCTCTGGAAATCGAAGCTCCCCAAAAGACCGTGCCGGAAGGACCGTTGACCGTAAAGGTGAAAATGTCCGGTGACAGAAAAGACAGTGAACCGGTTTACGTGACCCTCGCGGCTGTGGATACCGGCATTCTGAACATCACGGACTTCAAAACCCCTGATCCCTTTGGCTGGTTTTTTGAACCGCGGCGCTATGATGTGAACGCGTATGACATGTATGCCAAGGTCATAGAAAATCTGGACGGCAATCCTGCCGCGCTGCGCTACGGCGGTGATGCGGATCTGGCAGGTGGCAAGCGTCCCGAAAGCAAGGTCAAACTCCTTTCCCTGTTTCATCCGCCTGTGTCCTTTGATGAAAACGGCATGGCTGAAATCACCTTTGATCTGCCTGATTTCAACGGAAAACTGCGGCTCATGGCTTTGGCCTTTGATGCCAGCCGTTTCGGCAGTGCAGAAGCGGATGTCACAGTGGCCGCGCCGGTGGTCACGCAACTGGCCATGCCCCGTTTTCTGGCTCCCGGAGATCAGTCGGTTTTTACCCTGGATGTGCACAATCTCAGCGGAAAAAAACAGGATATTGCCATCAAAATGAAAACTGAGGGACCGGTCGCACTTGAAAAAGGGGAACAGAATCTGCCTCTGGCAGACGGAGAAAAGAAAACCCTGCGTTTTCCTGTGCGGGGAGCGGACAATTACGGCACTGCCAAAGTTTTTATGGAACTGAAAGCAGGGGATTTTCAGCAGAAGCGCGACTGGCAGATGCCGGTGCGTCCCGGCTATCCCGGCACAGTGCGCAGAGTGTTTCAGATTCTCAAACCCGGAGAGGTGTTCAGCCTGGATTCCCGTCTGGCTGATGATCTGATTCCTGCCACGGTTGACGGAGAAATCAAAATCTCTGCCCAAATGCCCCTGGATTTTCAGGATGCCATGAAAGGACTGATCGGTTATCCCTATGGATGTCTGGAGCAGACCTCCAGCAGCGCCTGGTCCCTGCTGTATGCCACAAAGGATCAGATCGCGCGCTGGCATCTGCCTTCCATCACTCCGGAAGAGCGCAGCAAACGGCTGAAAATTGCTATGGAAAGGCTGGGAACCATGCAGCTGGATTCCGGGGGATTCGGTCTGTGGAACAGAACCAGCCCGGAAGCTGCCTGGTTGACGGTGTATGTGACAGATTTTCTGCTGACCGCGCGGGATATGGGCGTGGAAGTGCCTGCAGCCATGCTCGACAAAGCCCTGAAACGTCTGGAAACCTATGTGTCCCAGAGCGCACCGCTGGATGATTACGGTGACAATGCTGCACGGGAGCATCTGAATTTTTCTGTGCGCAGTTACGCTGGCTATGTTCTTTCCCGGCTCAGCCGTGCGCCTTTGGGAACCCTGCGCACCCTGTATGACAATCACAAAGACAAGGCAGGTTCCTCTCTGCCGCTGGCGTATATGGGCATTGCCCTCAAACGCATGGGCGATCTGAGCCGCAGTGCGGAGGCTTTGAACCTCGCGGCAAAGAAACGCATCGAAGAATACGGTTACTGGGGTGATTACAGCAGCCTGATCCGGGATCTGGCCTTCACCATTGCGCTTTTTGTGGAATACAATGCGGACAGCACCGAAGGATTTGACACGCTCATGGCGGATTTGGATGCAGCCATGCGTCAGCGGAAATGGCTCAGCACACAGGAGAAATCCGCGATTTTCCGGGCTGGAATTGCTTTGCAGGAACGTGCCGACAGGGAATGGAAGGGAAAATTCACGCTTTCCGGCAAAGAAACGCCTTTGGCACAGAAAGGCGATTATTTCAACGGGCTGGGAGCAGGGGAGATTTCCGGAGGTGTGAATTTTGTCTGTGAAACCCCGGAACGGATTTATGTTTCAGCCATTGTGCGGGGCTACACCAAAACCCCGCCGCCCAGAGAGGATGCAAAGATTTCTGTTGTGAGGGAGATCTATGACATCTATGGAAAACCTGCTGACAGACAGGAATTCAGTGTGGGAGAACTGCTGCTCGTGCATCTGCGGATCAGTGCCAAACAGTGGATTCCGGACGGGCTGGTGGTGGATATGGTTCCTGCCGGGTTTGAACCGGAAAACCAGAATCTGAAACACAGTTTCAAAATGGAGGATATGAATCTGGACGGCAAATCCATCTGGAAACTCAAAGAGGAGGCTGTGATTCTGCATGAGGAATACCGGGATGACCGGTATGCAGCGGCTGTTCAGTTGCATGATTATTCTCCCACCCATCTTTTCTATATGGTGAGAGTGGTCAGTCCCGGCACATTTTCCATGCCTCCGGCCTTTGCCGAATCCATGTACCGGCCCGAAATCCGGGGCATCGGCGACACACCCGCACAGATTGCGGTTGTGAACAAAAGCAGGTGAAATCCATCTG
>CAZDIU010000254.1:0-7736 GCA_964505535.1 uncultured Desulfobacterales bacterium
CGGAACTCTTTGAAAACACTGGATTCCGGCTTGCGCCGGAATGACGGTTAAAACAGACAGTTGCCTCACTCCTGAAAGAGCTGCGTAACATCAGTGAATTACAGAAAAACCGGATTTTTGGAAAAATTCGGTTTTTTTTGGAGGGAGAAATCCGGTTTTTGCAGGTCACAGATTCAAAATTGACAAAACACCGGCAATCCGGTTAAAAAAACCGTTCATCACGCTGCTTCCGGAATGCGGAAAGAAAAAGCTGTGTCAGATGCAGGGAAACCGCATGTTCATACATTTCTCCATCCGGAGTGATTCCCCTGATTTTTCCGTCATGAAAAAAAGCTGCCAGCATCCGTCTGCCGATCTCTTCACGCCCTGTCCCCGGAAGAATTTTTTCTTCACCGGCAAAGGGCAGCGGAGCAGGAAGATTTTCCTGCCTGTCTCTGAGGGATTTTATGAAATTGACGATTCTGCCCAGCCGGAGAAGGGTGGCTGCATCTGTTCTGGTGGTGGTATGAGAAAGGGGCAGTGCGCTGGATCGCATAAGGGAAAAACGCAGGGGAAGCAGCCCGGCCTGCGCGCATTTTTCATAATCTTCGCTTCCCGGAGCCGGGTAATACACGGAAACTCCGGCCAGTGCATTCCGGGAGAATATCCAGAGCAAATCCGTGACAGAATCTTCGGGTTTCTGTCCGGGCGCGGCAGCAATCATATAACAGACAGCTTCCATGCCGTATTTTCCGGCAAATTGGATGGCCTTTTCCGCGGATTCCCTGACATCAGGTCTTCGAAAACGTCTGAGCTGCTCTGCGGATGATGAACCCACAGAAAGATTCAGCGTCTGAAATCCGGCCTTTTTCATGGTGCAGATGAGTTCTTCATCCAAAGAAGGCGGAAACAGGCCGTTCATGGCCCGAAGTTCAAGATTCAATGATCCGAATTTTTCCATGATACCGTTGAGCAGGTGCAGAAACCACTGTCTGTCCAGACTCAGATTTTCATCCTCAAAATCAATAAATCCCGCATCATGCGCATTCACCGCAGTTTCCATTTCCCGGAGAACAGAATCCGCAGATCGCCGCCGGTATTTCAGGGAAGACGCACCCACAGCGCAGTAGGAGCATTTCATGGGGCAGCCCCGGCTGGATACAATGACCGTGCTTCCTCTTCCCTTTCTCCGGTAAAACTGCTGTTTCACCAGATGCATGGCCGGAAGGGGCCAGTCATCCGGATGTTCCATCATGGCCGGGGGGCTGATATGCAGGCTCCCGTCTGATTTCCGGAAGACAATTCCCGGAACTCTGTCCGGGGACTCCCCCTTTTTCAGACACGCTGCCAGCATGGGCATTGCTGTCTCACCCTCACCCCGGATGACAAAATCCACAGCTTCGCATTCCATGACTTTTTCCGGAAGATGGGTGGGATGATGTCCGCCCATGACAATGCGGCAGGATGGCAGGAATTTTTTCACAGTGCGGGCTGTTTCCAGAGCCTCACTGCTGTAGGATGTGAAAAGAGAGGAAATGCCGACCAGAAACGCACCGGATTTCCGTGCCTGATTTCCGATATGTTCAAAACTGTATCCGTAATGCCGGAACCGGTGAAACAGGGCAAAGGGGGAAAAATCCGGTTTCCCGTAATATGGGCGGAGATAATCCATTTCCTCCGGCAGATCCATATCACGGAATTTGGATGTGGCAGGGGAATCCAGAATCTCCGCGGAAAATCCGGCCTGAATCAGGGACGCGGCAATGCAGGCCAGTCCGTAAGGGATGGTCCGCTTGGCCGTGAGGTAAAAATCCCTGATCGGCGGCTGAATCAGCAGGATATCCGGCATGATGTTACTCGGAAAGAAGTTTTATCACGCTCCGGTGCAGCCAGCCATCCCCTTTTTGTGTCTTCACCTTGAACCATTCTCCCGCGCTGCTGACAACGGGAAGCTGCCGACCCTGTTCTTCGATATACAGAACCGGGGACTGCAGACTCGGTGCGCTCCGCACATTTGCCCGTGCTGTGGTTTCCACCATTTTCTGCCCCTGTGCAGCAGGACGCAGCGCAGACGGGACTTTGGGAGGTGCTTTGGTTTCTGTGACTTTCTGTCCCTGGCCTGGTCCCGGAGTTTTGCTTTGTGCCGGGGATGTTCCGCTTTTCTTTTGGGATTTCTGCGGGACTGTATCCGCAGATGTGCCCGGAGCATTTTCCACGGGCCTGACATATTTTGTGGGAATCCATCCGGGAGAACCGTCCCCCATCTCAATTTTCAGCCATCCGTTGGGAGCCCATCCTGTAAGACGGTATTTTTCCCCGATCAGTCCCTGGCCTTTCACAGGCGAATCATTGGATGGACCGGAATGGATGCTTACCACATCCCTGAACACTGTAATTTCCCGCACCGGCTGTCTTTTCTCAGATTCCACTTCAGCAGCATTCACAACACGCTTCAGTCTGTCCTCTTTATCCGAATCTGGAGATTTCAGACTTTTCCCTTTTTGGAAAATATCCTGCCCCGGTTTTGCATCGCGTGCACCGGTTACAGCAGAATCCTGCGGATGCGGAACAGTGGCAGGCTTCGCAGGCATCGGGGCATGGGACTGACGCAGAATTTCCGGCTGCTGTCTGAGGGACTGCTGTATTGAGGCTGTCAGAGATGCTATGTTCATACTGACCATGTTTGGGGGAAACCGGCCAATCCCCACGGAATCATAGAATCTGCCTGCGGCATTCTCCACTTCTGCAAAAGCCAGATAATAGCGCATCCGGGCCATCAGCCCCTCTGTCTCATTCTGAATCTGTGCAAATTCATCCGGCAAATCAGCAGCGGGCAGATTCAGTTTCCGGTTCACCTCTGCCAAATCTTGGGCGATCCGGTATTCTTCCACAGCCAGCACATACCGCTGCCGGGAAAGATGCAGTTGGGACACAACAGCCATGCTGAGATTCATGTGCCGGACAGATTCCGCATTCTGCGCTGCCTGCCCAATGCCGGATGCCGGAACCGGTGCAAAAAGCTGCCGGGCTGCCTGCAAACCGGCATCCTGCCAGACAGCGGCCTGCTGAAAAGGATTTTCCCTGTCATATCCGGCATCAAAAGAGACTTCCTGCCGCAGGCTCTGAATTGCTTTCCGGATTTCATGCACACCGGTTCCTGTCCTGCTGCCGGAGTGCTGCAGTTCAGCCCGCTGAAACAGGGCAAGAAGTTCCGCATCTGTCATGGATTTGTCAGAAGGGAGAAAATTCGGTTTTTTCCAGTCGCATCCTGTGATCTGAAAGGGAGTTCCGGGATTCATGCCCATCAAAACAGCCAGTTCTGCTTTGGTTCCTGCCATTTTCTGGGACAAATCCCATAAAAAACGAACGGTTTCCACCAACTGCCGCTGCTTTTCCAGTTCCTCCCTGGAAGGGGCCCGGGTCAGGGCAGGTTTTTCCCGGTAATGCCGAAGAAAATCCCTGGCTTTTCCCAGCAGGGTTTCCGTTTCCCTCCGCAGTGTTTCCGCAATCACTGTCTGGTAATAGACCTGACGCACTTCTGCGACAATGTTTCGGATGACTTTCTGGCGTGTGGATTCAGACAGGGACAAAGGCTCGGTTCCTCCCTGGCGATCCACTGCAAAACTCAGACCAAAGTCCAAAATGTTCCATGCAGAGGCAAGTCTGTCTGTCCGATCTCCTCCGGGATAGACAAGGGCGCTGATTTTCTGATCCGAAAACAGGGCTCCAGGCCGGGTATCCTGACCATAACCCGCGGAAATGGCCAGACGCTCCATAGCTTCAGGATCGGAGGTGCTGAAAGGTGTTTCAGACAGAGCGGTCTGCATCTGTGCAAGTCGGCGGCTGTAAGTGTAAAGAAGAGTTCTGGCCATGGCTTCTTCCGGACTCACCGGCCCTGTAAACGGTTCCCGGTAGTCTGCCACAGCCGGAGAGGCGGACATTCCTGTCCACAGGGCCTTTTGTTTTTCCGTTTTTTGCATGAACGGCATTCGGCTCAGGCATCCGCACAGCACAAATGTTATCAGCATAATCATCAGGATAAGGATAGGTTTTCTCATCTGTTTCAGCCCTCCCTGCAAAATGTAAATGTTGAATGCGCAATCTTGCTTAAATGATCCGGTAACAACCGTGCTTTCAGGCTCCCCTGAAAAGTGTCCCTGTCTGCTGTTTCTCTGATAATCAGCCGGGGACAGGTTTGTCAGGCTGACTGTGTTTTCCTGTGCAAAGCAAAATCCGGGACACTGTAAAAAATCCTCTTTGAAACCGGACAGATTTATGATAATTTCCAATGTGCCCAGCCCATGCTGTTTCGGCTGAAATGCAGACGGTCATAATTCAGCAGAACAGACAAACAAAAAGATGATGCTCCAAAACTGACAGTCTTCCATATCAATCTGCAAATAATAAAGGAAACAGGAAATGAAATCAACATTTGTTTCAGAAATTCTTTTCATACTGGTTCTGCTGGCAGCTTTTCCGGCTTTTTCCCAGGAGATTCCGGATGAACTGGAAGAAAAAATTGCCGGGGAGATGGAATGGCTGCGGGAGGAGGGGTATGACATGAAAGTGGTCACAGCCTCCCGGAAATCCCAGAAGATTTCCGAGGCTCCGGCCAGCATCATCAGCATTTCGCAGGAACAGATCCGGGCATTCGGATGGCGGGACCTCAAGGATGTGTTCCGGGCCATACCGGGCGTGGATGTGTCATACAGTGTGCAGGGAGAGATAAAATCTTATGTGATCATGCGGGGTGTCACCGGAAACCAGAAAATTCTCATTCTGCAGGACGGGCATAAATACAGTCCTGCAACAGGGGGAGTTTTTCTCTATGGAAACAATATGCCTCTGAACATATACAAACGCATTGAAATCATTTACGGCCCGGCATCCAGTCTCTACGGTGCGGATGCCTATGCAGGGGTCATCAACCTGATTACCAAAGACGGGGAAGACTGTGACGGGGCAGAAGTCAATGCAGGCTGGCTTTCCTCCGGCGCATGGCTGGGCGATCTGAGTTTTGGCAAAAAGGTGAATGAGGATACGGATTTTCTCCTGTCCGCGAGGATCGTGAACGGAGAGGATCAGAAACTCCACAAGGATTATGAAGAATACGCGGCGGTCAACCGCTACAGCGGACAACTGGACAGTTATGAAAATGACTATCCCATTGAAAACTGGAATTTTTTTCTCAAATTACGGTACAAAAAATTCCTTCTGGGATTTGACTGGCAGCATGAATATGAGTCTTCAGCCGCGGTGTCCCGGCCGGATCGCTACGCGTATGTTGAGGATTTCGTATGGGGTCAGGACATGCGGCATTTTTACCTTGATTATGACACCTGGTCAAATGAACGGATCAGCATTAAAACCACCTTTGAGATGGGGGATTATGAAGTGGACAATGCCTCCAATTATTTTGTCATCACCGGCACGGATGCAAACGGAAATCCGGTTTCCGCAGCACCGGGATACAAATATGCGTGTTCCTCCTATATCCGGGGCAATGTGCAGATGGACTGGAGTGTCACAGAAAAACTTTCGGCTGTGATGGGACTGTCCTATGAGAAAGTCAAATCCTTTCCCAACACCCGGAATCTGAGTGAACCCTTTGACGAGGACGGAGACACAGCAGTGGACATGACCCTGTTTACGGATGCCAACGGCTACACCTTCGGCATTCTGGGTTTTTCAGAACCCTGGTTCAGGGAGCGGAAGTTTTACAACATGGGAGCCTTTGTGCAGACGGAATACAAATTTTCAGACAGGCTCAAGGTTGATGCGGGAATCCGCTATGATTACAATGAAGTTTACAAAGAAACCTTCAACCCCCGAATCGGACTGATAGTCAATCCCCTTGACAGACTGACCGTGAAACTGCTGTACGGAACAGCCTATATTCAGCCTTCCAATGATTACCGGTATCAGAATTTTGCCAATCCGTATGTGATACACATTCCCAACGAAAATTTGGAGCCTGAGGAACTGAAAAATTATGCTCTGGATATGACGTATACCTTCGGAACCCATTTTCTTGTCCGGGCTGCTCTGTTTTACAATGAAATGGACAATATCATCCGGGCAGTGGAGGCTCCGGACCAGGCAGGAGGCTATCCCTATTACAATCCGTACCGGACAGACCCCGGATACGTGGAATACAACGGCAATCAGGGAGAAATCACCAGCAAAGGCGGAGAAATCACTCTGACCCACAAACTGGATCGGTTTCAGAACAGTCTTTCCTATTCCTATGTGACCGGAGATGACAACGGGTATGACATATCCGGCATATCCGAGCATAAAGTGACCCTGAATTCCTCTTATACTGCGGAAAAATGGATGGCGGGTCTGACCCTGCGCTGTTACGGGGATGTGAACACTTCCCACAAAAATTACAGATACGGCGATGCGGCAGCCGGTGGGGATGAATCCTATTCCTTTGACGGCGCGCTTATCGCGTACCTGAATTTTGTGTACAGATTCACTGATGATTTTTCCGTTAAAATGACAGTTGACAATCTGTTTGACACAGAACATTATGCGGGTGTGCCTTTTGACGGATCCCCTGTGGTGGTTCCCCGA
Source organism: uncultured Desulfobacterales bacterium (assembly GCA_964505535.1). Classification (GTDB taxonomy): domain Bacteria; phylum Desulfobacterota; class Desulfobacteria; order Desulfobacterales; family Desulfococcaceae; genus JAABRU01. The sequence continues at coordinate 6,559 of CAZDIU010000254.1, forward strand.
ACTCCCCAGCCTCTGCGGCAGATTTATCTGGGACTGACGTACAGATACTGAAATATACCGATCCGGCTTTGGTTTTTTCCGGCACGAAAACTGCGTCCGTCATACCGGCTTTCGCAGGTATGACAAAAATAATACTCCCTGGCACAGGACAGAAGCCTGGGCCAGTTTTATCAGGGATGTGAAACTTTTTAAAATACCGGACGGTTCAGGCTGCAGGTGTCAGGTGTCAGTATGCGGTCAGGACTGAAACCTCAAAACCGGTATATCAGCAATTTTCAAATCCCCTGTTTTGATCAGAAAGTGACAGCAATCAACCGAAGTTTCGCAAATGTTTTTAGAAAAATCAATATATTGTCAATGCCGTTTCCTTAAGGCTCCCCTCCCCTGAGGGAGGAGCAGGGGGAGGGTGAAAACGCCATTGAATTGCAGACTGTCATTTTCCCACTCCCGCCGGGGGAAGGGAATTTTTTACTTAAGGAAACGGCATTGAATATATTGTTTCTGTTTTCCGTCATTCCCGCTCAAGTCGGAATTCAGCAATATCAGATCCTTGTGGATACTGATGTTTACAGGTATAACGGCATTGGGTACAACGGTGTTCACAGGATGACCAACTTAATGAAAGGATAACAATATGACAACGCTGCAGGAAAAGATCAAAAGCGATTTGAAAACAGCCATGAAGGAAAAGGATGAGGACAAAAAGAGCACTGTCCGCGTAATCATGGGAGAATTCGGAAGACTGGAAAAAAAGGAACTCTCTGATGCGGAAGTGGTTTCCGTGCTGAAAAAACTCATCAAATCCGAAAGGGAAACCCTGGACAAATCCGGCATAAAAGAGGATTCAGCCTTTATCCGCATTATCGAATCCTATCTGCCGAAAATGGCAGCAGAAGAGGATATCCGGGCCTGGATTCAGACAAATGTGGATTTTTCCAAATACAAAAACAAAATGCAGTCCATGCGGGACATCATGCAGCATTTCGGTGCCACTGCGGACGGCAATACCGTGAAAAAGATTTTGCAGGAAATGTGAGTCCGGAAGCATAAACGGGAAACCTGGGCTGGCCAAATCTCCTGATAATCGTCACATAAGGATTTACAGGAGTGATGGACAGTTAACTGATAGTGGGTCAAATCGGCTGATGATGCAGAAAAAAACACTCCCCTCCCCTGAG
>CAZDIU010000255.1:0-7717 GCA_964505535.1 uncultured Desulfobacterales bacterium
CCCCGCAACGGGTCAGGAGGCGGGGCAGGCGGCGAACCTGACAGCCCTGCCTCTCTTGAGGGGAGGGTTGTTTGAATCAACGGATCTGAGTCCACTGCCCATTTTTTCATTTCATACCCTGTTCTCGGATTTTTTGCAATAATAAGGCAATATCTTTTGGGGAATATGACGGGCAGCCGGTTTTGCACACAGCATAATACCGATTCTCCATTGAAAAGATACCTGCAGGCAGGCAAAAATGAGGTTTCCGTGTGTTCAAAAAACCGGATTTTTCCGAAAAATCCGGTTTTTGTGAAAAACTTTATGCCTGAAAAACTCATGTTTCAGATCAATGGCGAACCGGTATAAGGACTGATCACAGCCTGAGCAACGGGCTGTCTGCGGAAAGGGTTCGCAGGATTTCAAAACGCCTGCTGCCGGATTCTCCATCTTCGCAAACAAAGCGGAAACCGCATTTTTCAAGCACTCTGGAGGAGGCAAGATTCAGGGGGGCTGCATGGGCAGCAACTTTTTTCACCCGAATATCGGCAAAGGCATGTTGGACAAGTGCCTCAGCCAGTTCTGTGGCATACCCCAAACCCTGCTGTGCAGGCATTATGGAAAAACCGATTTCAACCTCGCCTGCTTGATTCGGCGGTCCTGAATATCCGCCTGCCCCCACCAACAGGCGCTGCTGATACGCATCTCCGCATCGTACCGCATACCATGTGTACCATCCAGTGACTGCGATGCCCCCTTCTTTCAGGCGGCTCAGGAAGAATTCCTGTGCCTCCCGGTCATATTCACCCGGAGGCCATCCGGGTTCCACCTGAACCTTCAGCAGGGATGCCAGATGTTCAGGAGATTGAATCTCAGCATGAAGATGATCGGGTGTGGCCGCTGTCAGTTCAAGGCGTTTTGTGGACAGCCGCACTTTGTTTGACATTGTTTATTTTATCCTTTCTGAAAATCCCCTCAATTCCATTGCCGTCAGGTAAGGGACTCGGAACTTCCCAATATACCGTTTTTGATTAAAGATTAACTTTATCCATAAAGGACAGCTTTTTTATAAACGGTATATCAGCATTTTCCATGTCCCTAAGGGAAGTTCCGGAGCGCCAAAATGAAGTGAAACGGAATTCCGAATCATTTCAGTTTGCCAAACTGTCAGTTTGGGGACTCCCCGGCTCTTAACCTGCACGAATAAACACAAATTTTTACGAATTTTCATAATTCGTGTTTATTGGTGCAAATTCGTGGCTGAAAAGTGCATTTTCATAAAAATCCCTCTTAATAAACCCCAGGGGTTTGTAAAAAAATAACCTGTACAATTTTTTCGCCCTGAACCCTGAGGGTTTTTGACTCAACTGTTTACTCTCTGAACCAAAAAATTTTTCAGCAGTGCGGGTTCGTTTCATTCTGCCTGAAATTTTTCCTTTTCCTGAATCCACACCCATGCGGACACCTCTGTTTCCAGTGTCAGATTCTCTCCCTGCACAGGACGGGAAATGCAGTTGGGAAGATGGAAAATCAGAGTCTGCCCTTCGCGGATTTCCATATGCACACGGTAAAATGAACCCTGAAAAATGATTTCCTTCACTCTGCCGTGTATGAGGAGTTTTCCTTCTTTCCGCGCAGGTTTTGCATTGTCCGCAATCTGTGCGGCATCAGGCGGAATCAGAACAGTGAGAGATTTTCCATTTTTTCGGGTTCTGCCTGGTGCATGAATCTGCCCGATCACGGTTTCCACGATTCCGTCTGCTGTCACCTTTCCCTCCAGCAGATTGTGAAATCCCAGAAAGCGCGCAGTGGCAATGCTGGACGGGTATTTGTATATTTCCTCAGGAGTTCCTTTCTGCAGCATCCGTCCCTTATGGAACACAGCGATCCGATCCGCAATGGCAAAGGCCTCTGCCTGATCATGGGTCACATAAATGGCGGTCACGCCCACCTGCCGGAGAATCTTCCGCAGTTCCGCAATAAGACGTTCTCTCAATGAGCGATCCAAAGAACCCAAAGGTTCATCCAGCATAAGCAGACGGGGCCGGGGGGCAAGGCTCCGGGCCAGGGCCACCCGCTGACGCTCGCCGCCGGAAAGCAGTCCTGTGTCCCGTTTTTCAAATCCCTGCATTCCCACCAGTTCCAGCATTTCATTGACATGTCTGCGGACTGCTGCGGCATTCATGCCCTGTATCTCCAGACCAAAGGCCAGGTTCTCATACACATTTTTATGGGGAAAAAGCGCATATTCCTGAAACATCATGCCAAATCCCCGACGGTGCGGGGGCACAGCAGTCATATCCTTTCCGTTAAAGAGAATCTTTCCCTGATCCGGTGTTTCCAGGCCTGCAATAAGACGCAGCAGAGTGGTTTTGCCGCATCCCGAAGGCCCCAGCAGACACAGGATATGCCCCTGCCTCAGTCCGAAACTTACGCTCCCCAGCGCGGGATGTCCGTCAAAGGATTTATGCAGATCAAAAACTTGCAGTAATGTCATGTTGGTTTCACATGTTGCAGCAGGTACTGTTTATCGAACCTGTAATTGGATAAATTATTTTTTTTGAGAAACCTTACGCAGTTGACCGGATAAACCCTGATGGTTTTGAAAACCCTCAGGGTTTCAGGATTGATTTTTTTGTCAACTGCATAATTCCTGCCCGATTTTATTTTTCTTTCAGCAGGGAAACAAACTTCAGATCAGATTTGGGAAAGGGGTACTCCCGGATTTCATCTTTTCCGATCCAGCGGTAATCAGCCGGGCCGGACAATCGGACATCCCCGGAAACATGGCGGCAGAGAAACACATCCATCCGAATTTTGAAATGGGTATAGGCATGTCTCACATGGGTGAGAAAGGAACGGATTTCTGCCGTGATGCCGGTTTTTTCCAGAATCTCCCGGATACAGGCCTGTTCCGGGCTTTCCCCTTTTTTCACTTTTCCGCCAGGAAACTCCCACAGTCCGCCCAGCAGTCCTTCCGGGTGCCGCTGGACAATGAGCATCTTGCCATCCCTGTGCACCACGCCCGCAGCAATATGGTATTCAGGAACCGGGGCTGAGGCTTTTCGTTTGGGATAACAATCTGTTTTTCCAGTCTGAAATCCCCAGCACAGAGAAAAAATCGGGCAGGCCCCGCATTCCGGATTCCGCGGAAGGCAGACCAAAGCCCCCAACTCCATCATGGCCTGGTTGAACATACCCGGATTTTTCCTGTCCAGCAGAACTTCAGCCTTTTCTTTGAATGCCTTGTGTGCACTCGGCAGATTGACAGCCTCATCCATGAGAAAAATCCGGGCCAGCACCCGTTTCACATTCCCGTCAACAGCGGCAAGCGGCTGTCCAAAGGCAATGCTCAGCACAGCAGAGGCCGTGTAATCCCCCACTCCGGGAAGTTTCATGAATTCCCGGAAATCCTGCGGAATGATGCCATCATGGTTCTCAAGCACTTTTTGTGCGGCTTTGCGGAGATTCCGGACACGGGCATAGTATCCCAGTCCTTCCCAAAGTTTCAGCACTTCCTGCAAATCCGATGCAGCCAGAGATTTCAGATTCGGAAATTCGCGAATGAATCGTTCATAATAGGGGATGACCGCACTGACACGGGTCTGCTGGAGCATACTCTCTGATACCCATATCCGGTACGCGTCCTTTGTGTTCCTCCAGGGCATTTCCCTGCGGTGCTTTTCATACCATTGCATCAGGTTCTGCCGGATGGCAGCCATGTTTTCCGCATTCAAAAATATGCTGTCCTTTTTTCGCAGCGATCCAAAACTGCTGCAAGAAATTGTCTCCCCCAAAAAATTTTCACCGGATATAATACGGAACCTCTCTGGACACAAGAAAATTTAGGTTCTTCAAGGATTTTTGTGGAAAATTTTTCCGGATGCCTGCTTTCGCAGGCATGACGTCATTCCGGCGAAAGCCGGAATCCGGTGTTTCCGCAAAACAGATTGAAGAACCAAAATTTACTATGCATATGACCCCGGTCATCCGGAACTGTCTCTATCTGCAAAGACATATCCGGAACACATTCGGAATGTTCCCTTGATTTGCCCGGTCTGGGGAATTATGTTATCTGCAATTTGTCACTTAAGGAATTTGACCCACTACCGAAAAATCTTAAATTTTTTTTTAAGCAAAAACAGATGCGGAACCGGCCTCTGGCCGGGCAGATGCACAGGGAGGTGCAAGATGAAAACTCATCCGGAAAAAACACTCAACCGTCAGCAGATGTCCGAGGATCAGTTTATGGCACAGCTGCAGGCCACTTTTGCCCAACTCCCCAATGAAATTCCCATATATATGTTCACAGACCGGAACAGGGAGGAGGATGTCTTTGTCCAGGCCAACCGCCAATTGATCCGGATTTTCCGGGAACTGAGCCCCAAAATCACTTTCCGGGAATATCATACAGACCATGATTTGGCTAAAAAATGGCAGGTTACGCATTCCCCCAGTCTGCTGATCGCGCCGGAAACATATCATATCCGATGGATTGGCGCACCCCTGGGAGAGGAAGGCCGGACATTTCTGGAAACCCTGCTCCTGGTGGGAGCCGGAGACAGTCGTCTGAATGAGGAATCCCGAAAGGTGATCCGCAAAATTGACAATCCCAGAAAGGTCAGAATTTTTGTCAGTGCGACCTGTCCCTACTGTCCCCAGGAGGCTTTGAACGGAGTGCAGGCCGCGCTGGAAAATCCGGACATGGTCTCACTGGAGATCATTGACATTCAGGCAGCTCCCGAAATTGCCAAAAAATACGGAGCCCACAGTGTGCCGCAGGCCTTTGCCAATGATGTTCAGATTGGCATGGGAGCCCAGACCCAGGAAATCTTCTGTCTTTCCCTGCTGAAACTGGAACCCCGGACCGTGTTTATTCCCGAATCGGACGCACAGCTTGTTGAAAATGATCTGGTGATTGTGGGCGGCGGCCCGGCCGGACTCACTGCCGGAATTTATGCAGTCCGCAGCGGTCTGAATGCAGCGATTGTGGAAAAGGATGCACTGGGCGGGCAGGTGGCCACAACTCCTGTTGTGGAAAACTATACCGGGTTTGCCCAGGTGGGCGGCACGACCCTGGTGGATATCATGGTCAGCCATGCCCTGCAGTATGCGCAGATATTTCAGGGAGAGGCCGTGCTGGATATTGTGCCGGGCCCGAATCCGGGAGATCCTTTCACCGTGCAGACCAGTCGGAGAAAATTTCGCACCCGCGCCGTGCTTCTGGCCACAGGAGCCACGCATAAACATCTTGGGGTTCCGGGAGAATCCCGTCTTTCCGGAAAAGGAATCAGTTACTGCAGCACCTGTGACGGGCCCCTGTTTGCAGGGAAAAAAGTTCTGATGGTCGGAGGCGGCAACAGCGCTGTTACCGAGGCTCTGCATCTGCACCATATGGGCGTGAACGTCACTCTGGTTCACCGGAGGGACAGACTGCGCGCGCAGGATGTGCTGGTCAGCAGTCTCAGGGAAAGCGGCATTCCGGTGATGTGGAATACGGAAATCAAAGAAATACGGGGGAAAAATCAGGTGGAATCCGCAGTGATCCTGAACAGCAAAACCGGTGAAACCTCCGAAATTCCGGTGGATGGTGTTTTTCTCTCCATCGGTTATTCTCCGGCTGTGGAACTTGCGCAGAAGATTGGTGCCGAAATCACGGAAGATGGATATATCCGGCATGAGAAACACCGCACCAATATCCCCGGCATATATTCGGCCGGAGATGTGGAAGGCGGATACAAGCAGATTGTCACCGCAGTGGGCCAGGGTGCGGAAGCTGCCATGATCATTTTTGAGGATATGCTCCATCCCTACTGGTATCAGAAAAAATAAACGGCTTTCATTTCATCCGGTAGGTCAGAGTGTGTTTGAAAAATCTGTTCCTCCCTTTTTGCAAAGGGGGCGGGGAGGATTTTTTTCCTCATTCGCCTGAAAATCCCCCAGTTCCTCCAGTCTCTATTTAAAAAGGGGGAAGATGTCCGGACAGGGATTTTTCAAACACCTCTTAAATCTGAGGGCATTTTTTCACATTGCAAGAGACCGTTCTTAATGCTAAGATCATTTTCAGGATTTCGCACAGGAAGCTCTTTTTGAATATTTTTCCGCAACATAAAACGAAGAAGAAAAAAGATGATGCTGCCGCAGGTAAACTTTAAGAGAATTTTGTATGCAACCGATCTTTCGGACAGTGCCCGTTATGCCCTGGCCCATGCCGTGAGCATTGCCAATGCCTGCAAAGCCGAACTGATCATTTTGCATGTCATGGCCGAAAATGTCAGCAGTGAAAAAGAGATCATCACCTGTATCGGTCTGGACAAATGGGAGGAAATCAAAAAGAAAAATGAAATTGATGCCAGAACCGCTCTGATCGGCAAAAGACGGGAGCATCCGGCTCTTCAGGAAGCTTTGGAGCATTTCTGCGAAAATATGAAAGACAATATTGGTGAAAATTATGTCAAAATGGATGAAACCATCGTGGAAAAGGGAAATCCCGCAGAGGTGATTGTCCGGGTGGCAGAAGAAAGGAAATGCGATTTGATTGTCATGGGTTCCTACGGCATCAGCGGACTGGCGGAAGCCATCATTGGCAGCACCTCCCGCCGTGTCCTGAAACGCACAAAAATACCTGTGCTGGTGGTTCGGCTGCAGGAAGAGGAGTAAAGGGCGGGTGTTTTCGGTTTTCATTTATCCTGTTCCCGCAGAAGTTAAGAAACCGTTTTCCCCAAAAACTCTGAGGGTGCTGAAAATCCTCAGAGTTTCAGGATGAAAATTCAAATGGCAAGTCATTTGAAAAATAGCACTGCCCATCTGTCCAGATGGTTTCTTGAGTTTCCCGCGCGCATCTCTGCAATGGGTTTCCTCCTGCTCATCAGCATCGGAACCTTTCTGCTCATGCTGCCGGTTTCATCCACAGGGGAAGGCATGGGATTCACTGACGCCATGTTCACGGCCACATCCGCAGCATGTGTGACCGGACTTGCCGTGGCAGACACAGGAACATTCTTCAGTCCCTTTGGCCAGATCGTTATCCTGATGCTGATTCAGGCCGGAGGACTGGGCATCATGACCCTTTCCACACTGGTTCTTCTGATCGCGGGAAAACGGCCGGGGATGAGAGATCGGATTGTCATTCAGGACACCTTCACCCACCGAAAGGAGCAGGGACCGGCCGAGATTATCCGGGATGTCATGGTATTTGCCCTGATTCTCGAAGTCATCGGAACAATCATCCTGTTTTTCTGTTTTCTGCCGGAAAACAGCACAGGCAGGGCTGTCTGGCTTTCGCTTTTCCATGCGGTGAGTGCATTCTGCAACGCGGGATTTTCCCTTTTTTCCGACAGTCTGGTGCAGTATCGGGAGCATTGGGCCCTGAACCTGACCATCTGTTTCCTGATCATCACAGGCGGCATTGGTTTTCTGGTTCTTTCGGAACTCAGACACCACATTCCTTTTAAGAAAGATACCTGGAAGCATCTCAGTCTCCATTCCAAACTGGCTCTTTCCTCCACAGCAGTTCTGCTGACCGGAGGTACCCTGCTGATCATGCTGATGGAATGGCGCAATACACTGGCCCCGCTGTCGGTTCCGGGACGTTTTCTGGCTGCATTCTTTCAGTCTGTAAGTGCACGGACAGCGGGATTCAACACCCTGCCCGTGGAAGCACTGGCAAATGAAAGTCTCTTTCTCATTATTCTGCTTATGTTTATCGGCGCATGTCCCGGTTCCTGTGCAGGAGGGG
>CAZDIU010000256.1:0-7676 GCA_964505535.1 uncultured Desulfobacterales bacterium
TACCTTATCAAAATGAAATAAAAATCGTTTTTCGGGGAATCGGTTTCAAAAAAAGGCAGATGGCCCTGATTGATGCGGTGTGCATTGACAATAATCCGGCTTTCCCTTGCCTGACGGAAGATTTCATTGAGCGCGACCACAGGCACTGCTCCGGATGAGATAATGTCATTGAGCACATTGCCCGCGCCGACTGAGGGAAGCTGGTTCACATCTCCCACAAGAATGAGGCCCGCGCCGTTTGGCACGGCCTTGAGCAGATGGTGCATCAGCACCGTGTCAATCATGGAGGATTCATCCAGAATCAGCATGTCACAGTCCAGAGGATGTTCATAATTCATTTCAAATTCGCCTTTGGACGGACTGAATTTCAGGAGCCGGTGAATGGTTTTGGCCGGATGCCCTGTAGCCTCACTCATGCGTTTGGCCGCACGGCCTGTGGGCGCGGCCAGCAGGACTCTGGCCTGGGCAGCGCCCATGATTTTCAGAATCGCGTTGATAATGGTGGTTTTGCCTGTTCCGGGGCCGCCGGTGATGACCATGATTTTGCTGGTCAGAGCAGTGCGCACAGCCGTAATCTGGCGTTCTGCCAGCCGAAAGGCCAGCCGATCCTGCACCCATTGCAATGCTTTGTCCGGATTATGCCTTTGCCATAGGCATGGCACATTCATCAGAATTTTCAGGCGGTTTGCAATGCCGGTTTCGCACACATGGAACTGGGTGAGATACACCGCTTTGTTGTTGATGCGAAATTCCTCAATATCCTCATTCAAATCCTCAATGCGGATTTTCCTGTCTTTTACAATTTCGCCAAAGGCGTCTGTTATCACATCCCGCAGCACAGACAGAATTTCCATGCTTTTTTCAATCAGAGGCTCATAGGGATAATACACATGGCCTTCATCCGCGAGCTGGTTGAGAACATAGAGAATGCCTGCCTGTGCACGCATCGGTGAATCTTTGGCAAATCCGAGTTTTTCCGCAATTTTGTCTGCTGTGACAAAACCGATGCCGAAAATATCCATTGCCAGCCGGTAAGGATTTTCTTTGACAACTGCAATGGATTTCTCACCGTAATGTTTGAAAATCTTGGTGGCATACGCGGAACTGACTCCGTGGGTCTGGAGAAAGAGCATGACCTCCCGGATTTCCTTCTGCTCATCCCAGGCTTTGCGAATCATTTCAATGCGTTTTTTCCCGATTCCCTCCACCTGAACAAGATTTTCAATGCTGTCCTCAATCACATCCAGCGTGTCTTTGCCAAACTGTCTGACAATTCTGTCTGCTATGATTGGGCCTACACCTTTGATTAAACCCGAACCCAGATATTTTTTGATGCCATAGACTGTGGCAGGAACAGCCGTGTCATAATACACGACTTTGAACTGCTCCCCGTATTTGGGGTGGCTGCTCCATTCCCCTTTCATTTTAATGATTTCCCCTGGCATGGGAGACATGAGATTGCCCACCACTGTCACCAAATCCCGGTGTCCCTGCACCTTGACGCGCGCGACCGTATACCCGTTTTCCTCATTGGCATAGGTAATCCGCTCAATCTGTCCCTGAAGATCGCTTAACATAATGCTGAGTTGAAATGTTTTTCCCGTTCCCTCTCTTTGCATCAATACCGTTGAGAGGCAGGGCTGTTAAATTCTGATTCCATTTGGCAGTTTTTTGACATCGCCTGCAAAAAAATGAAGCAATTTTAAGGAAATCAAAACATTCTAAAAGTTTTTGATTTTAAAACGTCTCTGCATATCAGCAGTACATGACCAGGTTGAATTTTATGCAGTCAGTGCTGGTCGGATTGGTGTCAGCGTGATCCGTCATGGTGATTCAAATTCAGGAGATTCCAGCTCCTGCGCCCGGAGATGAATCTCCGGGCTGATATTGTCAAAGCCGGGTTAAACCCGGCTGAACAGCAGTCAGTCCGGCATTATCCGTTATTATCTGTTCAGCCCGCTTCAGCAGGCTTTGCTTATTCAGCCGGGGAATGTATTCCCCGGCGTCATTTTTTTGTTCCGGAATTCGCACAAAAGCCTGTACAAATAAACAGTTGAGCGATATAGTAATACGCTGATGAAATATCTGCAACAAAAAATCCTTTCCCCGTCAGCACAGGTGCATATCACGAATCGGGGTATCCGTCATCAGAATAAAAAAAAGGAATTGAAGGAATATCCACCATGATCATTGTGAGTGCCTGTCTTGCGGGTGTCCGGTGCCGGTATAATGGCGAAGGATACCGGATTGAAAAAATTGCACAACTGATTTCACAGGGAAAGGCTCTGCCGGTCTGTCCGGAACAACTGGGCGGACTGCCCACACCCAGACCGGCTGCGGAAATCCGGGAAGGCCGGGTTGTCACAAAACAAGGGGATGATATGACCGAATTTTTTCACAAAGGAGCGCAGGAAGTCCTGCGCCTGGCGGAAATGGCAGTCTGCAAACAGGCCATCCTCAAAGCCCGTTCCCCTTCCTGCGGATACGGGCATATTTATGACGGCAGTTTTTCCAAAACCCTGGTATGCGGAAACGGTATACTCGCGGAAATGTTATCGCAGAAGGGAATTCGGATTTTCACGGAAGAAACGTTTGATAATGCGGCTTGCCTCAGATAAGGCGGAAAGGTTTTCCTGACACAGGGGCGGGCACTCGCGTGCCCACCCTGTGCTGAACTTACTTTGAAGTCATCACCCATACCCCGTTCCAGTCCTCCGCGGGCGGGTTTCCTTTCAGGTATGCGCATCGTTCCGTATACATCTGTGAAAGCTGATCTTTGGGATGTATGCGCAAAGCCTCACGGAATGCCTCTATGGCACTGTCCCATCTCATCTGCCGGTACTGGTGCAGACCGTCTTCAAACAGATTCAGGACATTTCTCATATTTGGAAAAGTGTTTTCCGTATGATAGTCCAGAATTTCATAAATACTCACCGGTTCAGTCTTGCCTTTGACCACCACCAGATCTATTTCACGGCTTCGGTAAGTGCCCCGCAGTCTGTTGAAGGTATTTCCGCTGATAAGAATCCGGGTATGATACTGTTTGCATGCGCTTTCCAGACGGGAGGCCAGGTTCACACCGTCCCCGATCATGGTGTAATCCATGCGTTTGGGAGAACCGATATTGCCGGTGACAACCGTGTCCGTGTTGATGCCAATGCCCATATTCACAGTTTTTTTGCCGTGCCCCATGCGTTCCATGTTCCATTTGTCCAGTTCCCGGATCATGGAGATGGCCGCTCTTACACCCCGATCCTCATCATCATCACGGGCAAGAGGCACACCAAAGGCCGCCATAATCGCGTCCCCGATGAATTTGTCCAGAATGCCGCCCTCCTTCTGAATACATTCCACCATGATGGTGAAATATTCATTGAGCAGCGCGACCGTGCCCTGGGGGCCAAGTTCCTCGGTCAGGGAGGTAAATCCGCGGATATCAGAGAAAAGGCAGGTTGCAATCACACTTTTGCCGCTGAGAACATCCTCACCGCCCGCGAGGAGCTGGTCAGCAATTTCCGGATTCATATACCGGGACATGGTGGACTTCATCCGTTTTTCATTGCTGATATCCTCCATCATGATCATGGAGCCCAGTTTTTTCTGTTCCGCGCTCATCAGGGGCAGGACAGTGAGATTCACTGAAATCTTTTCTCCGCCGAATTCAATTTCCGCATCCATGATCACTTCGGATTTCTGGTTTTCCTCCACCTTTTTGATCTTGTCAAGAATCCACGCGTTGGGGCCCGTGAAAAAATCATCGGCCTGGCGATCAATGATGTCTTCAGCCCGGATTTTCATAATCCGCATACCTGCCTTGTTGCAGGTGATGATCTTCCTGTCTTCATTGAGTGTCACCACGCCGTTGCTCATTGATTCCAGCATGCTCTCATTGTAATTTTTGGTGTTCTGCACTTCATTGAAGAGCTGTGCGTTTTCCAGCGCGATGGATATCTGACCGGTGAAGGTGCGCAGACGGAATTCATCCTCTTTGGTAAAGGCTCCGCCTTTTTTGTTGAGCACCTGGGTCACACCAATGATTTTCCCGTTTTTGTTGACAACCGGCACACAGAGAATGGATCGGGTGAAAAAACCGGTTTTTTTGTCAAAGGTCGGATTGAAACGGAGATCTGCATACGCGTAAGGAATATTTACGGATTCTCCGTTAGTGAAAACCGCTCCCGCAATGCCCATCTTGTTGGGAAAGCGGATTTGGGTGGCTCCCAGTCCCTCTCCAACCTGGGAAAAAAGTTCCTTTGTCTTTTCATCATTGAGAAACAGGGTGGAGCGCTCCGCGTTGAGCATTTTTGTTGCCTGGGACATAACCTTGTTGAGAATGGCTCCAAGTTCGATTTCGGAAACCACATCAGAAACCACATTGAAAAATTCCTTTTCCTGCTCCCGGTTTTTTTTCACCTTTTCCACAAACTGTATGGTCTGCAGGGCCACGGCCGCCTGTGTGGTCATGACGGTGAGCAGTTCCAGGTCATCCTCTGTGAACTGCCCTTTTCTTCTGTTCAAAGCCTGAGCCACACCAATGATTTCCCCTTTTACCGTTCGTATGGGAGCACAGAGGAGGCTTTGGGTGACAAAACGGGTTTTTTCATCCACACTGCGATCAAATCTGGGATCCTTGTAGGCATCATGGACGATGGCTCCCTTTCCCTCCTTGAACACGCTTCCGGCCACGCCCCGATCTGCCTGAATCCGGATTTCCCGCTGATAGGTTCCGGTAGCCACACGGGAATAGAGTTCATTGGTTTCCCTGTCATAGAGATAGATGGTTCCCCGTTCGGCGTTGACCTGTTGAATGATGATTTCCACAAGGGCTTCCAGCATCTCATCCAGATTTTCAAAGGCAGCCATTGTCTGGGTGATATTAAGCAATATCTCAGCCTGATCCGATCCCGAATTGCCGTAAGCACGGGGGGGCTGAACCTTTCTGTTTTCATCCTGATTCTGATTAACCATGACATTCCTCCAGTTTGTGACGGAGAGATATAATTGTCTGCTGCAGTTCTGTTTTTTCGTTGCGGGCAGCAATTTCTGTGTCCTGCAGTTCCTGCTCATGCTTCATTTTCATGCCGTCAAGTTCTTCCCGCAATCTGTTGACAGTGGTTTTGAGATGACGTTTTTCCGCTTTTTCTTTTTTGGTGGCTTCCCATACAGCCGCTGTTTTTTCAAATCCGGCATTTTCCAGTTTGGATCGGAATGCAACGATTTCTGATTTAAGTTCATCAATCTCCTTGTTCTTTTCAGAGGAAATATTATCTGCCTTTTCATCTTTTGCAAAATCAGCATGTTCCAGTTCTTCCCGCAAAGAAGCCACCGTCTTTTTCAATTGGGACAGTTTTGCTTCAGCATTTTTTTCTGTTATCCGGATATCCTGCTGCCGCTCATACTCTTTCTGTTCCAGTTCCTCCCGCAAACCTGCTATCATGGATCTCAACTGGTCTGCCTCTCTGTCCGCTTCATCTCTGGCTTGCTGCAAACTTTCAGTCCTCTCATGGTCCATTTGTTCAATATCCTTTCTCATGGCATCCACATTGGACTTCAGGTATCTGTTTTCATCACGCAGTTCACGCAGTCCGGCTTTGATTTTTTCCTCTTTTTCCTGTTCAACCTTTTCCAGTTTCTCCCGCAGTTCTGTAATTGTCAGATGGAGCTGTGCCATTTCCCTGTCTGCTTCATCTGCCGCGTTCTGAATTTCCTTCCGGGCATCCTCTGTTTGTCTTTGGATTTTTTCACGTAACAAATCCACAGTTTCCTTCAGATGACGGTTTTCTTCCCGCAGTTTTTCCAGTTCATCTGTTTGCAAGTGAGAGTCCATCAGAATGCCTCCAGAATGTTTCAAAATGCAGGGTGTTGAAAGCATCGCACCGGCACTGGCCCCTGTCTGCCGTATGCCGGAATATATTGCCATCCTGAAATCAACTCGCTCATCAGAGATTCCGTTCCACTGCACGGATGACAGCGACAACTCCCCTGTGATCCGAAAGCAGATCATCCAGCACCCGGTACTCAGCAAATTCATATCCCTCCGGAATCAAAATCCAATCCAGCCTTTTTTCGGGCTGTGCATGAGGGAATGTATTTAAATTTTCTGCATTTTCCTGCCAGACTTTCAGTCCGAGCAGCCGCGAAGTCTCGGCCACAGCCGATTCTCCGTTTTCCCATCCGCAGTTGAAATCTCCCATGACAATAAGCGGAATCCTGTCTGCTGAAAGTGTTTCAGCCATGTTCCGTATCTGTTCTTTTCGCACAGATTCACGGGAAAAGTCAAGATGCACTGAGGCTGTCCTGATTTTCTGTGCCGGACTGCCCGGCCATTTCACAGAAACCGTCACAAAGCCTTTGGATGGGGTGGGGGGAGATGCGGGAAAGGTGACAGAAACCGCTTTTTCCAGAGGAAGCCGGGACAGTATGGCGGTTCCATAGGAAAATCCCGGCATTTTCACCTGTTCTCCCCGAATCCAGTATGGAAAACCGGCTTTTTGCGCCAGATATGCAACATGATCAAAATTTCCGCTCCATGCGCACGGGCCGTCTGCTTCCTGCAGAGCAAGAATATCGGGTTTTTCCCGTTTCAGCACATCCGCAATCTCGTCCAGATGGGACAGAATTTCTTTTTCTGTCTGAAATATCTGGCTGAAACCGTCTTTTCTGCCATGTGCCATGTTCAGGGTCATGAGTCTGAGGGCTGTGCTGCCCGTATTTTCCCGAACAGAGACAGAAATTTCCGGATGCCGGTTTACAGTGGGAGAAAATTCTGCCGGGCCCCGTGCGCAGCATGTCAGTGCAAACGCAGTGCAGAACACAGCCGCAAATCCAATTATGCACAGCAGAACAAGTTTCTTTCTGATTCCTGAATTCTGCCGATTTTCTGCGCTGTATTTCTCAGTGTCTGTTCGATCTCCAGGTGACAATCCAGTATATAACCCCTATCCCCTCAGCACTTCCGCAGCTTCCAGAGCAAAATAGGTGAGAATCATATCCGCTCCAGCGCGCTTGATGCCTGTCAGGGTTTCCATCATCACTCTTTTGCCATCGATCCAGCCCATTTTCTCTGCGGCTTTGATCATGGCAAACTCACCGCTCACATTGTAAGCAGCGACCGGGAGATCAATCTCCTGTCTTACCCGGCAGATAATGTCCAGATAGGGCAGCGCGGGTTTGACCATGATGATGTCTGCGCCTTCCTCAATATCCATCGTGGCTTCCCGGATGGCCTCCAAAGCATTGGCCGGGTCCATCTGATAGGTGCGCCGGTCTCCGAACTGGGGAGCGGAATCCGCTGCCTGCCGGAACGGGCCGTAATAGGCAGAGCAGTATTTTACCGCATAGGACATGATTGGCGTACTGCTGTAACCGTTTTCATCCAGAAGTTGACGGATTTCAGCGACTCTGCCATCCATCATGTCTGACGGAGCCACCATATCCGCTCCTGCGGTGACATGGGAAAGAGCGGTTTTGGCGATCAGATCCAGACTGGCGTCATTGTCAACCACGCCTTTTTCCACCACACCGCAATGCCCGTGATCCGTATACTGACACAGGCAGACATCTGTGACAACAGCCAGTTCCGGGATTTTGTTTTTCACTTCCCGGACAGCCTTCTGCACAATGCCGTCTTTGGCATAGGCACGGGTCGCGAGCGGATCTTTTTTGTCCGGAATGCC
>CAZDIU010000257.1:0-7671 GCA_964505535.1 uncultured Desulfobacterales bacterium
TGAAAATCTGTTTCTGGTCAGCCTGTGCCTGGGGAAAATTCCGGGGCGCTGATCCGGTGGCAATGAGAAAAAAATCTGCACTGACTCTTTCGCATTTTCCGTCCCGGCATTGAATTTCCACCTCTTTTTCCGAAACAAAGCGCGCCCATCCCTGCCGGTATGTCAGGGAACCAGGACCTTTCCACCGTTTTGGGGAAAAGGTCTCGATCTGGGAGAGCATCTGATACTGCTTTTCCTTTGCTGCCTGGATCACTGTGGCCCGGACTGCGCAGTAGTCCACTGTCAGTCCGGAAGCTCTGTATCCCCGATCGGTTTTTGCCGCAATGGCATAATCCTTGGCCAGTTCCCACATGGTCTTGGAAGCCAGCGCGCCCCACATGATACCGGCTCCGCCGATTTCACGGCCTTCAATGATGCAGACATGCCTGCCCAGATCCAAAGCCCGCATGGCTCCGGCAAATCCCGCAGGCCCGCATCCCAAAACACAGAGATCATATTTTTCAGGCATGGTGTCTCTTCCCCGGAAAGTGAATTTTGGATGTCAGTTTGACACAAGTATATGCGATTGCTGCGGGAACGTCAATGATATACGTGACAGGGGGAAACGGAAAGAGATCAGGATCAGACCAAAGAGAAGTCCGTGTCAGATTCATCAGGAACGGAAACAGATGAGGGGATGAGAAAGGACGAGTATAAAAAAACGCATTGCTCAGGCTCATAATAATGCTTGATTATCTTCTTGATTCATATTAGTGCTCTGTCAAGTTTGATTTTGGGATTTCTTCAGAGAAAAACCGGATTTTTTGGAAAAATCCGGTTTTTGCAACTCACAGATTCAACGCTGACAAAACATTGGCAATGCGAATGAAGAGTCAAATTCAGAAATGTAAAATCAAAAGGTTATGAAGCATATTCATAAGGTTTGGTTTTATGACATCCTGTTTTTGCGTATTTCAGAATTTTTGATTCTTTGGGTCTGTATCAAAATAACCTGTTATAAACCCTGAGGGTTTCCGGAGAGAAAAATTGTACAGGTTATTTTTTTACAAACTCTTAATCGGCATTGGTAACTGATGTTGCGCAGCTCATTCAGGAATCAGGCATCTGTTTGTTTTGGCCGTCATTCCGGCGCAACCCGGAATCCAGTGTTTTCAAAAAGTTTCGGATACCGGCTTTCGCCGGTATGACAGAGGTGCGTAACATCAGTTGGTAACCGATTCAGACAATCTTTCAGAAATCAGCAGGAAGGAGAGAAAAATGAACCCTGTCGCGGTTGTCGCAACCCTGAGAGCCAAAGCCGGAAAAGAGGCTGAACTCAGAAAAGAACTCCTTGTCCTGATTCCGCCCACCCTTCAGGAACCCGGGTGTCTCCGCTACGATCTGCATCAGGAACTTGAACATCCTGAAGTTTTTGTCTTTTATGAACAGTGGCAAAGCCCCGCCCATCTGGAAGCGCATCTCAGCCGCCCCCATATGGAGGCATTCAAGGCAAAGATGGACATGCTGCTCTCGGAAATGCTTGACATCAGGGTATTGGAGATTATCGGATAAACATTGGAAAGGAGAATGGAATGAAAAATTCATTTGGTGCAAAAACCCTTATTTTCCCCACTCCGGTCTGGTGCGTGGGTTCCTATGACAAAGACGGCAAACCCAATGTGATGACCATTGCCTGGGGCGGAATCTGCTGCTCCAAGCCGCCCTGCGTGACCATTTCCCTTCGCAAAGCCACCTGTACATACGGCAGTATTATGGAACGCAGAGCTTATACCCTGAGCGTTCCTTCAGAAAAATACGCAAAAGAGGCTGATTATTTCGGTATGGCATCGGGCAAAAACACAGACAAATTCAAAGATACAGGCCTGACCCCGGTGAAATCCGAACTGGTGGACGATCCCTATGTGGGAGAATTCCCCATGGTGCTGGAATGCAAAGTCATTCACCATTATGAAATCGGTCTGCACACGCATTTTGTGGGAGAAATCATGGATGTCAAAGCAGATGAATCAGTTCTGGACGAAAACGGAATGCCGGACGTGAACAGAATCAGTCCCCTTGTCTATTGTCCGGAAGTGCAGGCATATCACGGTGTCGGAAAATACATCGGCAAAGCCTTCCATATGGGCAGGAAGATCTGAAACGGCTCTGTCATGAAAATTCTGACTGTATCCGATGTGGTGGAGCCGAGCCTTTACCCGGATTTTGATGAAAAGAAGTTCAGGGGGACTGACCTGATTCTTTCCTGCGGGGATCTGCCCCCTGAATATCTCACATTCATCACCGCCAAAACCGGAGCGCCCCTGTATTATGTCCGGGGAAATCACGACATCCGCTATACAGCAAAGAAGCCGGAGGGTTGCAGAAACATAGACGGAGAACTGCTGCAGTTGCGCGGGCTGCGCATTCTGGGACTGGAAGGCTCCCGCTGGTACAACGGCGGCTCCTGCCAGTACACCGAAGCCCAGATGCGGGCAAAGATCAGGAAACTGATGCTTCGACTCTGGTGGTGGAAAGGTGCGGATATTGTCATCACCCATGCGCCTCCCCGTTTCATCCATGATGCCGAGGATCTGTGTCACAGGGGGTTCAGGAGTTTTCTGTGGCTGATTGACCGTTACCGTCCCCGGTATTTTATCCACGGCCATATCCATGCGCATTTTTCCGATCCATCCCAGCGGATGACACGGGTGAATCAGACAACTGTGATCAATACATGCGGGTTTCACCTGATGGAAATCCATGAACACACAGAAAACAGAAGCGGGCTTTGCGGTGACAGGAGATGAAATTATTTGAAAAAATCAGAAAATCCATCAGCAGGCAGCCCAAAGACAGGCATCTGAAAAGTTTCAGGGAGCATCAGGAGAGCGAAGAGGCATTTGACACCAGAGACCTGGGGCTCCGGGATGTGGAAGTGGATAAAATTGTGGGCAGTGTGGGGCGTTACAATGATTTTGACAACCGGTTCCGTCCCCGCACCGGAATGCCGTCCGAACGCTTTAACCGCATCAAAGATGCGGTACGGGACGGAAAACCCCTGCCCCCGGTTCTGCTGTACCAGATCAAGGATGAATACTATATTTTGGACGGAAACCACCGGGTTGCCGTGGCAAAGCAACTGGGACGCAAAACCGTCAATGCCCGTATTCTTGAATTTCTTCCCTCCCGGAAAACCCTGGAAAATGTGCTGTACCGGGAAAAAGTGGAATTCATGGAAAAAACAGATCTCAGGGATGCCATTGATCTGACCGAGGTGGGCCAGTATTCCTGCCTGCTGGAACAGATTGAGGAACACAGAAGTTCCCTGTCATCTGTCAACAATACGGAAATCCCTTTTGAGAGTGCCGCGAAGGACTGGCATGAAACCATATATCTTCCCTTTCTCGCGATTATTGAACGCAGCCATCTGTCCGATGCATTTCCCCAGCGCACCCTTGCAGATCTCTATGTTTACATCTCCCTGCATCAGTGGAAAAGTGGCAGGGAGCGGGAGTTCGGCATTGGCCTGGATCAGATTATTCCGCCGAATATGGAAGAATTCCGGGCCAAAATGGCTGAAAAAAAAGGCTTTGACTTCCCGGAAATGAAGCGCCTGATCACGGCCTTTGTGTTTATCAGTGTGAAAGTGGGGGAGGAATACCGGATCATGGAAAAACTTTTTGCCGTGGAAGAAGTCAGGGAACTGTATGATGTGCCGGGTGATTTTGATCTGCTGGCAAAAATTGTCATGGAACGGGACTGGCTCAGTTCCGATTCCGAGGTGATAGGATACTTTGTTTACAACCGCATCCGGAAAATACCGGGTGTGGAAAAAACCCAGACCCTGATTCCCATTATTTCCAGAAGGAAATAACTGACGTTACGCACTTCTGTCATAGCGGCTTTCGCCGGTATCACACGATATTGCGTAATACCGATTCTCCATTGATTTGAAACACAGGTTTTTCAGAAAACCCGGATTTTTCAAAAAAATCCGGGTTTTTGAACACACGAAAACTTCTTTTTGTCTGCTTGCAAGCATCTTTATCAATGGCGAATTGGCATAACATCAGGAAATAAGAAAAATTCTCAAAAAAACAATCTGCCCTGGAGAGGCGAAAAGATTTTGGACCCTGCGGCTTCCTGATAAAAAATGGGCAGTTTTGTCTTTGAAAATTCCCCAATCAGCACACAGCGATCTCCTATTTCAGATAATTCCCCTTCAATGCAGCAGGGTATTATGCACCAACATCATCTGCCATATTATTTTCCTCTCCTCTCAATTCCCCTGTTCTGAAAAGTCCCTTCACATCCTCAACAATCAGATACAGAGAGGGAACCAGCATCAGGGTGATGACAGTGGCGAAAAGCACACCGAATCCCAGCGATATCGCCATGGGAATCAGAAATCTGGCCTGTCTTGATGTTTCAAAGATCATGGGAGCAAGTCCGCCAAAGGTTGTCACAGTGGTCAGAATGATGGGCCGGAAACGGTAAATACCGGCTCTGTGTATGGCTTCGGAAGCAGAAGCGCCCTCAAGTCGGTTCCGGTTGGCAAAATCAATGAGCACCAGAGAACCGTTGACCACCACGCCGGACAGGGCCACAATGCCAAACATGCTCATCACGCTCAGACTGTACCCCATGAGGATATGTCCGGCAACAGCGCCCACAATGCCAAAGGGAATGGCCATCATGATGATAATCGGCTGGATATAGCTGTTTAAGGGAATGGCCAGCATGGCAAAAATGATGAGAAGGGCAACCATCAGCCCTCTGAGCAGGCTCTGCATACTGTCCCGCAGATCAGCCTGACGTCCCTCAAAACTGTAACGCAGCCCAGGATATTTGCTTTGCAGTTCCGGCAGAATGTCGGTTTTCACAGATTCCAGTATCTGACCGGCTTTGCTTCTGGGGCGGGTGTCTGCGGACACATTCACCACCCGTCTGCCTTCTCTGCGCTCAATATTGGTATAAGCCCGCCCTCTGCTCACAGTTACAGCATTCTGCAGAGGAATTTCACTGCCGTCAGGAGCGCGCAGGATCATTTCTTCCAGATTGTATTCTGAAACCCGCTCTGCTTTGGGCAGACGCACCATGACCTTGACCTCACTGCGTCCCCGCTGCTGGCGCAGGGCCTCTGCTCCGTAATACGCGTGACGCACCTGCCGGGCCACCTCACGGGATTGCAGTCCCAGACTTCGGGCTTCGGGCTTTATTTTGAAATCCAACTGCTGCTTGCCCGGAGAAAAACCGTCGTCAATGTCAAAAATTTCCGGATAATAGCGCAGGGCAGAGGCAAGTTCCGCACTTGCGGCCTCCAGCACATGTATGTCCCGGTGACTGAGTTCCACTGTAATGGCCGCGCCGCTGCCCGGTCCGCCCGAGTCTGACTCAAATTTCAGAGATTCCAGCCCCGGAAGTTCCCCCACCTTTTCCCGCCATTTTTCCGTGACAAACGCGGTGGAGACAGGCCTGACCCCCGGCGGAGTGAGATAAATCCGCACCACAGTCACATTGTCGCTGATGCTTGCGTAAATGCCGTCTGTGAGTTTTTTCCCCCCGTTTTCCGCCACAATCTCCCGCGCGGAATCCACCAGCATCTTCTGCACCTGCTGGGTTTTTTCAAACGCGGTTCCAAAAGGAAGAGTGGCTGTCACCACTGCATAATCTGATTCCACTTTGGGAAAAAGTTCAAATCCCATTCTGCCGCTTTTCACATATCCGATGCTGATGAGAAGAACAGACAGTCCCAGAGCCACTGTCACATAGCGCCATTGCAGACTGAAATCCAGAAAAGGGCCGTAACGTGTGTCCACAAATTTCACAAAGGCATTGCTGAACCGCTGCTGTCTTTCAGTAAACCATGCCAGAAATTTTCCGGGTTTCCAGTTTTTCTGATGTCCCAGATGCGCTGGAAGGATGAACAGACTCTCAATAAAGGAAACCGCAAACACGCTGATGACCACCAGGGGAACCTCCCGGAACACCTTTCCCATGAAACCCGGAACAAAAAGGATGGGCATAAAGGCCACCATATTGGTCAGAATGCTGAAGATGACCGGCATGGCCACTTCTCTGGTTCCCTCAACTGCGGCTTTTCTCCAGGAAAGTCCCCGCTGATGATGCTGATAAATGTTTTCTCCCACCACAATCGCGTCATCCACCACAATGCCCAGAGAAACAATGAACGCAAACATGGACATCATGTTGATGCTGACACCCATAATCTGGAGAAAAAGAATGGAGCCCATGAAGGATACCGGAATGCCCAGGCTGACCCAGAAAGCCAGCCGGGTTTCCAGAAACAGGGCCAGAAAGACAAACACCAGACTCAGCCCCATATAACCGTTTGACAGAAGCAGATCCATGCGCTGCCGGTAGACATCAGATCGATCATTGCGGATATCCACTGTCAGCCCCGGAGGAAAGGTGCGGTTGACCTCTTCCACCACCCGACGCACGGCATCCGAAACCGAGATGGGGGTCTGATCCCCGACACGGTAGACTTCAATGAATACAGTGGGATTTCCGTTGAATGTGGCTGCCCGGTCAGTTTCCTCAAAATCATCCCGGATAATGGCTATATCCTCCAGCAGCACCTGGGTTCCGTCATTGGCTGTGATAATGGGGACTTTTGCAAATTCCCGGCCATAGTCCCTGCGTTCTTTCATGCGGACAAGAATATCTCCGCCCGGGGTTTTGACTGCTCCGGCAGGCAGTTCCACCGAGGCACGGCGGATCCGGTCTGCCACCTCCTCCAGCGTAAGATGATAGGTTCGCAAAGCACTTTGGGGAACTTCTATGCTGATTTCATATTCCCGGATACCGGAAAGATCCACCTGCGTAATTCCGGGTTCCTGCAGCAGACGATCCCGCAGATATTCGGCATATTCCCGCAAAACCGCCTCACTGTGATCTCCGAACAAAGCCAAAGATACCACATAGCGTTTACGGGTGGACACAGCCACGGTCGGATCTTCTGCCTCATCAGGAAAGGAACTGATCCGATCCACCTCATTGCGGATATCCTGCGCGAGTTTCTGAATATCCTCACCTTCAATCATTTCCACAGTTACAGAACCGGAACCCTCACGGGCTGTGGAACGGACTTTTGCCACCCCTTCCAGTCCCTGCACTGCCTCTTCCACTGCCAGCAGAATGCCTTTTTCCACCTCTTCGGGACTTGCGCCCGGATAGGATACAGAGATGTCAACCGTATCCAGATCAAAATCCGGAAACACATCTTTTCTGATGTGGAAACTCCAGACCAGACCGCCGATGAGCAGCACGATCATCAGCAGGTTGGCGGTCACGGAATGGCCGGCCATCCAGGCAATGGGGCCTGAACTGCGAGGATATGTAAGAGAACAATTTTTATCTGTCATATCTGCTTTTACTGATAAACCGTATAGGTTTTACATAAAATTTAAGCTGTTGACTCAGCGTGTTTCCCCTTCATCTGCAAAGAGACAAACCCAATGTTTATCTCTGTTTTGCATTATAGCATCCCAATTTTGCCAGTCAATAAAATACTGCCACCATGTTCCTGCTTCATATGACACAAATGATTTGTTTCATTTAAAATTGTTCATGTGTTATAAGGAAAACATCAGGATGCCGGGTTACACTTCGCCAATCCGACCTTGTATGTTGAGGTTGAGGTTGAGGTTGAGTTGACCGGCACCATGC
>CAZDIU010000258.1:0-7593 GCA_964505535.1 uncultured Desulfobacterales bacterium
TCAAAAAACCGGATTTTTCGGAAAAATCCGGTTTTTCTGAGGAACCGGCAGAAAATATTGCACAACTTCAACAGTGATTTGGTATAACAGATTGAAGATTTGACAACTTTCCAAAAATTGTCAAATCTGCCGCTTCTCTGTACAATCCCTTTTCTGTTATAAACTTCCTCACAGGCTCCGGCACAAGTCCTTCAACAGATTCATTGTGCCGGATTTTCTCCCGCACCAGGCTGGCGCTTACATCCGGGGTTTCCGCTTCTTTCAGGATGATGTGCGGCGGTTCAGACAGAAAACCACTGTAATTTTCCGTGCTGTATCCGGGCCGGGGAATGATGATGAATTTCACCAACCGGGACAGTTCCTGTGCATATTTCCATTTCCGATCAAAATCCAGCAGACAGTCCGAGCCGATGACCATGTGGAAATCATACAGATTCCGGTAATCCGGATCATCCAGAAGCCGGGAAAAGGTCAGCCAGGTTTCGCCGGAAAGCCGGTGGTCAATCTCATATCCGAAATAGCGGATGCGGTCTGATTCCACCATCCGGATCATGCGAATGCGCTCTGCCGCATAATCCTTATGTTTTTCAAAGGGATGCCGGAACGCGGGCATCAGCCACACCTGCCGGATTTCCGGCAGAAAATGAAAAACCGTTTCTGCCATTTTCAGATGTCCCATTGTAACCGGATTGAAGGAACCGCCAATGACAGCCACTTTCCGTTTCTTCTCCGGACAGGGATTTGCATAATATTTGGCAAAAGGCGTTTCAAAAAATCTGCCGTAAACCGGGGAATCATCCAGATGCAGTTCAATGCCGTGCCTTTTGCAGTATTCCGCCTTGGTCCGGTTCCATGCGTCTTCATCCATATTGGGTTTGCCGTTGATATAACTTACCGGTGTTCCCTGTTCCTTATGGTGGGAAGTGATGGAAAAAAGATGGGTCCAGCGCAGTCCCAAATCTTCGCGCAGACGCCTTTCCAGTTCCGGACTGTGCTCAGAGCCGGTCAGGATGTGAACTTCATGCCCGTTTTCCACCAGCAAATCTGTAAGACGGGAAAAAAAGGAGGCATTCGCATCTGCAACGCCGTGAATATCAATGCCGATTTTCAGAGGATTTTTTTTCATGGTTTTTCTGCATATCCGCTAAGTTGTAGGTCGGGTTAGCGTCAGCGTAACCCGACATCCCATCTTGTTCCCGTGTTACTTTTTTTACTTCAGATACAGTTTACTATACAATAACCTCTTTTTTCACAAGTGTTTTTGCCTGTCTGATGTCCGGCAGAAAATTTTCCCGCAAATTTTTTTCGGGAAAAACAAAAAATCTCCGTGTCCTCTGTGGGAAACTTTGGCAGACCGGACAAATAAAAATGGGGACAGGGAATTTTCTGTTGAATTCTGTCCGGATTTAAGAGTAAAAGAGAAAAAATCTCCGGTTTTTTTCGGACATACCTGTGAAAAGTCAGTGTCCGGATTCCGGTTTTCTTCGGAATGACGAAAGACAAAACAGGACCAGTCTGCATCCAGACTTGACGTGAATCGGATTCACTGCCAAATTTTATATAAAAGGAGCACTTGCACAATATTATGGACTTGACGCGGGAGGAAATACAGCAGAAACTGATGCGGATTTTTGAAAAGAATTTTGAGATTGAAAATCCGGGACTGGATGATGACCTGAGAAGCGAATATGAATTTGACAGCATTGATGCCATACAACTGCTGGTGGAGATCGAGAAAATGCTGGGTTTTCCCCTGGAACAGGAAGAGAAAAAACAGGCCATGGGTGTCAGAACCATCAATGACATCTGCGATTATATTCAATCAGTCAAAGCGGCAAGGGTCTGACGCCACAGGAGCGGAAATGGAAAGAAGAGTTGTCATTACAGCAGGATCGGCCATCACGCCCATCGGACATGCAAAGAAAGATATTGTCCAAAGCCTGGAAAAGGGCATTTCCGGAGTAAAGCCTCTGAAACCGGACGGGCTGCTGTCCGCGTATATTCATTCCGGGGTATTCGGCACGGTGGATTATCCCATAGAATATGACTTCAAACGCAGCCAGCGCAAGACAATGGGGCCGGTGGCCTATTATGCGTGTCAGGTGGTAAAGGAAGTGCTGGAGGCATCGGGGCTGGATCAGGAATTCATCACTTCCGGCAGGATGGGCGTGGCCTTTGGTTCCACCCACGGCAGCCCCACCATACAGCGCAATATTTACAAAAATTTCTTCAGCCTGGACGCAGAGCAGATTTCCGGTGTCAATGCAGTGGATTATCTCAAATCCATGGTCCATACCACTGCTGTGAACATCACCCGGATGTTCGGCATTACGGGACGGGTGATTTCCTCTTCCACTGCCTGCACCACCGGCAGCCAGTCTGTGGGATTTGGTTATGAATCCGTGAAATTCGGGATGCAGGATGCCATGATCTGCGGCGCCGCGGATGAGTATGACACTACAACCGTTGCGGTTTTTGACAATCTGCTGGCCTGCTCCACAGCATTCAATGCCACACCGCATCTGACTCCCCGGCCCTTTGATGCCAAGCGGGACGGGCTGGTGGTGGGCGAAGGCGGCGGCGCGCTGCTGCTGGAGGAATATGAATTTGCCAAAAAACGGGGCGCGAACATCATCGGCGAAATCATCGGATTTTCCTGCAACAACAATGGCGGGGATATGATCCTGCCCAATGCGGACGGCATCAAAGCCACGCTCCGCCTTGGATTGGAAAATGCAAAAATCTCACCGGATGATGTGGATTTCATCAGCGCGCACGCGACCGGAACCAAGATGGGCGATGTGATTGAGGCGCAGGCCATTGGCAGCATTTACCGCGACAAACCGTATGTGACCGGACTGAAAAGTTATATGGGGCATACCATGGGAACCTGCGGGGTGATTGAAATTCTGCTGAGTCTGTACATGATGGAAAAAGGATTTATCGCGCCCACTCTGAATCTGGAGGAAATTGACAAACGGTGCGCTATGATCCGCCATGTCACAACACTCCGGGAATCTCCCATAAACATCGCAGCGGTGCAGAATTTTGCCTTCGGCGGTGTGAACACCTGTGTGATAGTGAAAAAATTCACAGGGTGAAATGAAATCTGAAAAAGATTTCAGCACTGATGCCCGTGTTTTCTGCCACGAAGACACAAAGTTTCACAAAGAATTAATGCACTGGGATTTACGCAGTTGGCTGAAAAACCCTCAGGGTTTAGTAAGGGGGATTTTTTAAGCAACTGCGTAACTCGTGTGCACAATTGTTTTTCATATTTCATATGAGATTTGCGTATGCAGAAAATCAGCAGCTTTTTCCTCAAATATGCCAGGTTTGTCAAACCCATTGCCGATCCGGTGCTCACCATCCTTTTCTGGACGTATTTCACTTTGGGATTTGTGCTGTTTTTTTCGCCCCTTTATCTGTTCGCGTATTTTTTTTCCAAAAACCGGGAGCAGTCTTTTCAGAAACTCAACCATCTGTTTTACAGAGGTTTTTTCAAATTTGTGCGAAATCTGACCCCGGGGCTTGTGATCCGTGTTTCGGATGAGGTTCTTTCCATCCGTTCTTCGGTCATTGTCAGCAACCATCTTTCCTATCTGGACCCGATTCTGCTGATTTCTCTGTATGAAAAGCAGAAAACCATTGTGAAAAGCACGTTTTTCAGGGTTCCCATTTTCGGATGGATGCTGAAAACATCCGGGTATCTGCCTTCAGTCATGTCCGGCGATGTGCTGATGATACAGCAGATGGAAAAAATGGGAGAATATCTTTCTGAAGGCGGCAATCTCTTTGTTTTTCCCGAAGGAACCCGGAGCCGGGACGGAAAAATTGGGGAATTGAACAAAGGCGCGTTCAAGATTGCCAAACTGTGCAACGCGCGGGTGAAAATCCTGCGCATCACAGATTCCGGGGATCTGTTCCGCCCCGGAAAATTTCTGTTCAACACCTGTGTTCCCATACACATCAGGGTGGAACTTGCCGGGGAGATTTATCCGGATTATGAGGGAGAGAATTTCACAGTTTCCGGCCTGACAGCGCAGGTGCGGGAGATGATGGAGAGGGAAGCTGAATGATAACTTTTAATATTATGTGCAATATTTTCCGGCAGTGAGTCAAATCGGCTGATTCCGAAATTCCCCTCCCCCGGTGGGAGGGGCAGGGCTGTTAAGTTCTTTAAAAATCCCCTCTTGAGGGGGCGGCAGGGGGTGTGTCTGTTTCCCGCACTGAAACACACCCCTTTATCCCCTCTCAGGAGGGGAATAAGAGAACGTAACAGCCCTGCAAGGGAGGGGGAGCCTTAAGTCAACAGCATTCTCCCCTGGCCCTTCTCACCGGGGAAGGGGAATTTTTTTTAAATCAGTGCCATTGACCTGACACCTGCATTTTCCGACAAACTTTTTTCCCATTCAGAAAGAGATGAAAGACTGGCAATGAATATCAAAATGATTCCCCCCAGAAAATCTGTAAACAAAGCCTTCCTGAAACAGAAAACCGGCAGGAAGGATATGGAAGTCTTCAAGGCCGCGTTCAGCACCCTTCTCAAACGGATCGATCCCAAAGAATCCGAGGAATTTCATAAAAATCTTGTTTCCGATTTCCTGAAAAAAACCTGGTATGATCCCAATCATTTCATCAATACCAAAGGCCGCAATGATTTGGTGATCCACACAGGCAGAAATGCCGAAAGCCCGGTGGGGGTGATTATGGAAACCAAAAAGCCGGGGAACAAAAGCGAAATGCCCACGGCAGAAAATATCAATGTGAAGGCATTTCAGGAGCTTGTTCTGTATTATCTGCGGGAGCGGATCACAGGGGGAAATCTGGAAATCAAATATCTGATTGCCACGGATGTGCATGAATGGTTCATTTTCGATGCGGCCCTGTTTGAAAAAGCCTTTGCCGGGGATAAGCAACTGGTGAAACTGTTTTCCGATTTTGAGGCCGGAAGGCTGTCCGGCAAAACAACCGATTTTTTCTACCGGGAAATTGCAGCCCCGGCCATTGCCGCGATCCAGATCGAAATCCGGGTCAGTTATTTTGACATCCGGGAATATCAGGCAATTGTGCTCAATGATGACCCCAAAGACGACAATAAGCTCATCGCGCTGTTCAAACTGCTTTCTCCGGAACATCTGCTGAAACTTCCCTTTGTCAATGACAGCAACAGCCTGGACAAGTCTTTCTATTCGGAACTGCTGCATATCATCGGGCTGACAGAGAGCAGAAAAGGAAACCGCAAACTCATTGAACGCAGCCCGGAAGGGCAGAGAAACAGTGCCTCTTTGCTGGAAAACACCATCACGCAGTTGGACAGTCTGGATAAAATCAGCCGTCTGCCCCATCCTGATCAGTACGGGGAAAATGATGCCCAGCGGCTTTTCCATGCGGGGCTGGAACTGGTCATCACCTGGATGAACCGTATCCTTTTTCTCAAACTGCTGGAAGCCCAGTTGCTCACCTGGCACAAAGGCGACAGGGACTATGCTTTTCTGAATCTGAAAAAAATCCGGGATTTTGATGATCTGAACACGCTTTTCTTTCAGGTGCTGGCACGGAAACCGGCTGAACGCAATGAAGAGGAAAAACAGGCTTTTGCAAAGGTTCCGTATCTCAACAGTTCCCTGTTTGAACCCACGGAACTGGAACACTGCACCCTGTTTATCAGCAATCTGCGGGATGACAAAAAACTGCCCCTGTTTCCGGCCACGGTTCTCAAAGATGAAAAAGGCAAAAAATGCACCGGCGACATGAATGCCATTGAATACCTGTTTGCATTTCTCAATGCCTATGATTTTTCCGGTGAAGGCTCTGAAGCCATTCAGGAAGAAAACAAGTCACTTATCAATGCCGCTGTGCTGGGGCTGATTTTTGAAAAAATCAACGGATACAAAGACGGTTCTTTCTTCACGCCCGGTTTTGTCACCATGTACATGTGCCGTGAAACCATCCTCAGGGCAGTTGTGCAGAACTTCCATGAAGAGAAAAAATGGAACTGCAGAACCGTTTCGGATCTGTATGACAAAATCGAAGACAGCGAAGAAGCCAACCGGATCATCAGCAGCCTCAAAATCTGCGATCCGGCTGTGGGTTCCGGTCATTTTCCGGTTTCGGCCCTCAATGAGATGATTGCCCTGAAAAGTGAACTGAAAGTGCTGACAGACCGGAGCGGAAAGCGTTTGAAAGAATATGATGCGGAAGTTGTGAATGATGAACTGATTGTCACGGATGAAGACGGAGAGCTTTTTGAATACAGACCGGGGCATAAGGAAAGCCAGCGCGTGCAGGAAACTTTGTTTCATGAAAAACAGACGATTATTGAAAACTGCCTTTTCGGAGTGGACATCAACCCCAATTCCGTAAAAATCTGCCGTCTGCGTCTGTGGATTGAACTGCTGAAACATGCCTATTACAAATTGGGCAATGAGAAATCGGGTGGTGAGCGAAGCCGAACCAATGAACTGGAAACACTGCCGAATATTGACATCAACATCAAATGCGGAAATTCCCTCATCAGCCGTTTTGCCCTGGATGCGGATTTGAAAATGGCGCTGAAAAAAGGCAAATGGAATATGGATGCTTACAAAATTGCTGTCCAAACCTACCGGCAGGCCGCAAGCAAAGAGGAAAAACGGAGCATGGAAAAGCTCATAGCCGAGATCAGAAGCAATTTTGAGGTTACGCTGCGGACAAATGATCCGCTGGTGGTAAAACTCAATAAACTCAAAGGCAGACTGTCTGAGCTTACGGAGCAGTATCAGATGTTCGGAATGTCCAAAAATGAGAAAGCCGAGTGGGAAAAGAAGGTGAAAAAACTTACCGGAGAAATACAGGAAACCGAAACAGAGATTGAAAATCTGCGTACCGGGAAAATCTATGAAAATGCGTTTGAATGGCGGTTTGAATTTCCGGAAGTGCTGAACAATGAAGGGGATTTTGTGGGGTTTGATGTTGTGATCGGGAATCCGCCGTATATGATATTGGCAAATAATGGATTATCTGATTATAAATGGACTAAAGGGAATAATAACGCATATATCGCCTTTCTTGAACTGTCAAAATGCTTAACTAAAAACAGATTGATATGTATGATAACGCCCAGTACATGGATGTCAGGTAATAAGTATATTTCATTTAGAGAGGATATTCTGAATGAACAATCTGTAATTGAACTGATTCAATTGCCTTATGATATTTTTGAAGTTTATGTTGATACTGTCATTGCAATATATGATTTTTCATCAAAGGCAGAAAATGTCAGAGTTCATAAATTTAATATAAAAGAAAATTTCATAAACGAATTCGATTTCCAATATTTCAATTTTGAAGATTGGAAATTTGACAGTAATAAATCTGTTTTTACAGACTATTCTTTGATAGCTATTCTCAAGAAATACTTTAAAATTGAATCAGTAAAACTTGGAGATATTTCGAGCATTCAAAGAGGGACTCTGCCACCTAAAGATGATGAAAAAATCGAAAAACCATCAGATGGCAAATTTTATGTCAAATGGTTTGACCATCAGGTTTACAGGTATATATTGTTGGTGACACCATAGATGGGTCAAAAATATTATACCTCTTCAAAAC
>CAZDIU010000259.1:0-7592 GCA_964505535.1 uncultured Desulfobacterales bacterium
TATCCCGCTGCATTTTGATGAACCCCAGACCCGCGCGCAGAGAGGCATTGGAAACAGGGAGGGGATGTTCGTACAGGAGACGGGGCAGTTTTGCCAGTGTCCCCATTTCCCGGATGGCATAAAAACCAAAGGCTGTAAAAATGAGCATTATCATTCCGAAAATCAGAATCAGCCTGATCCGGATGCTCAGTCTGTTCAGATGATTCATTTTATACCTCCTTTTTCCGGTAAATCCGGCTGTTCCGATCCACCGCGCTCATCCCGTATTCTGTGTCCCGGACCGGGGATTCCGCACTCCCAAGCACCAGATAGGCGCCTCTGGCCAGAGCCATGCACAGTTTGCGAAGCACTTTGCTGCGCAGGTCAGCCGAAAAATAGATCAGCACATTCCGGCAGAGAATGAGATCAAAGGTGCCGAATATGCTTTCCGCGGGTGCAAAGCGCTGATCCGATGTCAGGTCATCACGGGAAAAACGGACCATTTTCCGGATATCTGCCCGGATTTCATACAAATCATTTTCCCGGGTAAAATATCTGTCCAGAATCCCCACACGGGTGTGCTCAAAACTTTCCCGGCGGTACAGGCCGATGGCAGCGGTTCGTAAAGCGTTATGACTGATGTCTGTGGCAAAAACAGCGGGAAACCACTGATCAGTCTCATACCGCAGGGCTTCCGCAATAAGAATGGCCAGGGACCAGGCCTCCTCTCCGCCCGCGCATCCTGCACTCCATACCCTTATTTCACGGGAACTTCCCGTCTTTTTCTCCCCGATGATCCGGGGCAGCATCTGCTGACCGATGATTTCAAAGCACAGCGGATCACGGAAAAAAAGACTGACATTCACCTGAAGTGCATCAATGAGTCTGTCGGTTTCTCCGGGCGTGGAATCAATATAATCCGGATAATCCTGTGCCGGAATTCCCAGTTTTTCCAGTCTTGCACCGATGCGTCTGAAAAGAATTTCTCTCCGGTATCCCCTGAGATCCAGCCCCCGAACAATGCGGAGCTTTTCCAGCAGCAGATCCGTGAGACAGTTGATGTTCACAGGCAGATCCCCAAAAAAAGCCGGGAGTGAGATCCGCAAAGACGTCACTCCCGACTGTATTTCAGTTATCAGTGTTCAGTTATCAGTGATCACTGTTTACTGGTAACTGATAACTGTTCACTGTTCACTGATTTATTCTTTCTCTTTTTTCACAGCCGCGATCACCTTTTCCGCCAGTTGGGCAGGCACTTCATCATAATGGGAAAAATCCATTACATAGGTGCCGCGTCCGCCGGTCATGGACCGCAGATCCGGGGCATAGGTCTGAAATTCTGCCAGAGGAACCTGCGCCTTGATGACCTGATATTTCCCATGTGCCTCCATGCCCATGACCCGGCCCCTGCGGCTGTTGAGATCGCCCATGATGTCGCCCATGAAATCTTCCGGTGTTGTCACCGTTACATTCATGATGGGTTCCAGCAGCACAGGACTGGCCTGTTCCACGGCTTTTTTGAAGGCCAGTGACCCTGCGATCTTGAAGGCCATTTCTGATGAGTCCACCGCATGATAGGAACCGTCATCCACTGTGGCCCGGAAATCCACGCACGGGAATCCGGCCAGAACACCTCTTTCCGCAGCTTCAATTACGCCCTTTTCCACAGCCGGAATATAGTTGCGGGGAATGGAACCGCCCACAATCGCATCCACAAATTCAAATCCCTGTCCTCTGGGCAGCGGTTCCATCTGAATCCAGCAGTCACCGAACTGTCCGTGTCCGCCGGTCTGCTTCTTGTGCCGTCCCTGCACCCGGACTTTCTTTTTGATGGTCTCCCGGTACGGCACTTTCGGCGTGTTAAGATCCACCTCCACATTGAATTTCCGTCTCATTTTTTCCGTGACCACTTCAATGTGAATCTGGCCGCGGCCGGAAAGAAGGATTTCCTTGGTCTGTGAATTGCGGTCAATCTTGAGTCCCGGATCCTCTTCCAGAAGTTTCATCAGGGAACTGTATATTTTGTCCTCATCTCCCTGCTTTTTCGCGGAAACAGCAAAAGAAATCAGAATGGGAAGGGGACTGGCGCATTTGAACTGCACCTGATTTGCCTCATCACACAGCGTATCTCCTGTGGTGGTTTCCTTGAGCTTGGACACTGCCAGAATGGAACCGGGCATCGCGCCTTTGGCTGTTTTCTGTTCTTTGCCCAGAATGGTGAGCACCTGGGTGAAGCGTTCCTTTGCGCGTTTGCCGGGATTGCAGAAATTGCCATCGCTGCCAAGTGTGCCGGACACCACGCGGAAAAGAGACAGTCGGCCTGCATAGGGATCAGCAATGGTTTTGAACACAAACGCGGAAAAAGGCGCATTCGGATCCGGTTTGATTTCCACCTCCTCACCCTTTTCATTGACAGCCTTTTTGGGTTTGCGATCCAGCGGAGAGGGCATGGCAGCCACAAAAAAATCCAGGAGAGGTTCAATGCCTGCGGAAGTGAGGGCAGAACCGCAGAGCACCGGCGCGAATATGCGGGAAACAACGCCTTTGCGCAAAGCAGCCTTAATCTCATCGTCAGAGATTTTTTCGCCTTCCAGATAGCGTTCGATAAGGGCATCATCTGCTTCAGCCACATTTTCGATCAGGGCTTCCCTCTCGGTTTCCGCCTCATCCTTCATATCCGCAGGAATTTCTCCCACACTGATCTTTCCATCCTCAAAGGTCAGGGCTTTCATGGAGACAAGGTCCACCACTCCTTTAAAAGACGCTTCCGCACCGATGGGCAGTTGGATTTTGATGGGTTTGGGAGTGACAAAAGATTCAACCGCATTGTCAAACGCCTTGGAGAAATCAGCCCGTTCCTTGTCCATTTTATTGATGAAAATGACGCAGGGAATGTCAAATTCCGTTGCAAACTCCCATGCCTGCTCGGTCTGAAAGCGCACCCCGTCAACCGCATCCACCACGGCCACAGCTCCGTCCGCAGCTTCCATGCACAGCCGGGTGTCTGTGAAGAAATTCTGATCTCCGGGGGTGTCAAGCAGGGTGACTGTGTGTTTCTGCCATGCAAACTGGTGCAGTCCCGTGCTGATGCTGGAAGCGCGTTTGACTTCCTCGGGTTCAAAATCCATTGCGGTGTTTCCCTCTTCCACACGACCGATCCGGGTGGTGACACCGGCTTTGAACAGAATGGCTTCCGCCAGGGATGTCTTGCCCGCGCCGTTATGGGCAACCAAAGCAACATTTCTCAATTTGTCAACCATATCAGATTTTTAACTCCTCTCTGGAAAAATTCGGAATCTGCAGGCAGATTCTCCGTTTCGACCTATCACTTTCTGAAATTCCGGAAAATTGAAAATTTTATCTGTTTGCACTGAAAAAATCAAGGTCAAATTCAGAAATTCCTTTTTGAAGGTCAGTTCTGACTCCTCTCCTGAGAGGGATAAGAGAGAGATTTCTTTCTTTTTTCAGATTTTCTTTCTCCAGTTCCCCCAACAAACCGGATTTTTTTGGAAAAAACCGGTTGTTTGGCAAGTCCTCAGACAGTTCACGGAAAAACCGGATTTTTTGGAAAAATCCGGTTTTTTCAAGGCCCAGATTGAACAAGGGAAATGACAAACTCCCGGTTGCCTTTGGGGCCGGGAACCGGCGAGGGAACCAGCCCATCGCAGTTCAGATCCGTTTGCTCAAAGAACAGGCGCAGATCCTGAATAACTTCCTGATGCAGTTGACTGTCCCGCACCACTCCGCCTTTTCCCACCTTTCCCTTTCCCACCTCAAACTGGGGTTTGATCAAAGCCAGGATTCTTCCGCCGGGTTTGAGAAAGCGCAGCGCGGCAGGCACAACAATCTTCAGGGAAATAAAGGACGCGTCTATGACAATCAGATCCACCGGCTCCGGAACTGCTTCCGCAGCCATATGCCGGATATTGGTGCGCTCAATGGGGATAACCCGCGGATCCTGCCTCAGTTTCCATGCCAGTTGACCATACCCCACATCCACAGCAAAAACCTTTGCCGCGCCGTGCTGCAGAAGACAGTCCGTGAATCCGCCGGTCGAAGCGCCCACATCCATGCAGACAAGATCTTTCACACAAAGGGGCAGTTCCCGGAGAGCAGCTTCCAGTTTCAGTCCGCCCCGGCTCACATAGGGAATATCTTCGCCCCGGAGAACAATCACAGATTCGGGCAGAATCCCGGTTCCGGGTTTGTCCGCGGGCTGATCATCCACCAGCACACGGCCTGCCATAATCAGCGACCGCGCGCGTTCCCGGCTTTGCACAAGGCCGTCTTCCACCATGCGCAGATCCAGCCGCTGTTTTTTGCCGGATTTCATGGGTAAATTTATTTTCCCGCGCAAAGTTCCCTGCCTGTCTTCACAATGGCTGCCGCGTCCACGCCGTATTTGGCACGGAGAATTTTCTGGGAGCCGTGTTCAACAAACGTGTCACCAATGCCGATTCTCCGGAGCGTAAAACCGGTGATGGCTGCGTCATTGAGTTCTTCCAGCACCGCAGATCCGAAACCGCCCTGGCGCACATTTTCCTCCACGGTAATCACACGGGGAATGTCCGTTACCAGAGAGACAATCAGTTCTGTATCCAGCGGTTTGGCAAAACGGCAGTTGATCACGGTGCTCTGTATGCCGGATGCAGACAGTTCCTCTGCAGCGTGCAGGGATTCTGCCACAGAACTGCCAATGGCAAGAACCAGCAGATCCTTGCCCTGTCTGAGGATTTCCCCTTTTCCAATGGCAAGCGGTTTTATCAGGGGATCAATCCTGACCCCGACTGCGCTTCCCCTGGGATAGCGCAGCGCAATGGGGCCGTTATGCCGGAGGGCAGTCAGCAGCATGGAGCGCAGTTCATTTTCATCTTTGGGAGCCATGACCACCATATTGGGCAGATTGCGCAGATAAGACAGATCAAAAAGTCCGTGATGGGTGGCGCCGTCCTCTCCCACAATGCCGCCCCGGTCTATGGCAAACACCACAGGCAGTTTTTCAATGCAGACATCATGGAGAATCTGATCATAGGCCCGCTGCAGGAAGGTGGAATAAATCGCGACCACAGGTTTGAATCCTTCCGCTGCCAGACCTGCGGCAAAGGTTACACCGTGCTGCTCCGCGATGCCCACATCAAAAAACCGATCCGGCCATTTTTCCGCAAATTTTGCCAGACCGGTTCCTTCCGGCATGGCTGCGGTTACTGCCACGATTTTTTCATCTGCACTGGCCAGTTCCATCATGGTTTCCCCAAAAACCTGCGTATAAGTGGGAACAGAGGTTCCTTTCTGAATGCAATTGCCGGTTTTCACCTCAAAACATCCCACACCGTGAAAATAGACCGGATTTTTTTCAGCAGGCTCATATCCTTTGCCTTTTCTGGTGGTCACATGCAGCAGCACCGGCTCCCGGAGTTCCCGGATATTGGTGAGAATGTCAATGAGATGATTGAGCCGGTGTCCGTCAATGGGGCCGAAATAGTCCAGATTGAATGCCTCAAACAGCATTCCGGGCGTGACAAAGGTTTTGAAGGATTCCTCCGAGCGTTTGGCCAGTTGATACATGTCATCCCCAATGCGGGGCAGGGAGCGCAGAAACTCCCCAAAATCCTTTCGGAATCCCTGGAGATATTTGGCAGACAGGGTGCGGCTGAGAAAAGAGGACAGGGAACCCACATTGCGGGAGATGGACATGTCATTGTCATTGAGAATGACAATCAGATTCTCATCCTTGTGCAGGGCCCCGGCCTGGTTGAGTCCCTCAAACGCCAATCCTGCGGTCATGGAACCGTCTCCGATGACAGCCACAACTTTGGATGTCTCGTTTTTCAGGCGCTTTGCACATGCCATGCCCAGTCCCGCAGATATGGAAGTGCTGCTGTGACCGGTGGTGAACGCGTCATGGGGACTTTCACTCATGCGGGTAAAACCGCAGATTCCGCCGTATTTGCGTATGGTGTGAAACTGATCTCTGCGGCCTGTCAGCAGTTTGTGAGCATAGGACTGATGCCCCACATCCCAGATGATTTTGTCTTGAGGGGTGTCAAAAACATAGTGCAGCGCAATGCTCAGTTCCACCGTGCCGAGACTGGAAGCCAGATGCCCCCCGTTTGCAGATACGACCTCCACAATGATTTTCCGCAATTCTTCAGCCAGGTTCGGGAGGTCGGATCTCTTGAGACATTTGAGATCTGCCGGAGAATTGATGCTGTCAAGAAGATTCAAATCTTTCTGTTTTTTCCTTTCCTTGAAATAAATCAGATGACACCGGACAAACCGGATGATTTTTTTAGGGAAGTGAAATTTCTTAAAATACCGATGTGTTCAGGTGTCAGGGACAGACACTGAAACCTGAACACTGAAACCGGTATATCAGCAATTTTCAAATCCCTTATATCTGAACCGGGAACAGATGAAAACGCTGTATGACGCTGTGAAAACACTGTGTTCCTCATCAGCAGAGAAACAGACCGTCAGCCGGTTTGCCCCGTCATCAGTCAAATATACCCTTTTTCTCCCAAAAACAAAAGGATTTCCTTTACAGCCTCGTTGGGGGTCAGATGGGTGGTGTCAATGCGGATTTCCGGGTTTGCGGGAATTTCATAGGGATCGTCCACCCCGGTGAATCCTTTGATCATGCCTGCCCTGGCTTTTGCATACATGCCTTTTCTGTCCCGTTTTTCGCATTCCGCAATGGGGGTGGAAACATAGACCTCCACAAACCCGCCATAGGCTTCGATATTCTTCCGGATTTCCGAACGGGTGTTTTCATAAGGAGCAATAGGAGCGCAGATGGCAATGCCCCGGTTTTTGGTAATCTCGCTGGCAACAAATCCGATGCGGCGCAC
Source organism: uncultured Desulfobacterales bacterium (assembly GCA_964505535.1). Lineage (GTDB taxonomy): Bacteria > Desulfobacterota > Desulfobacteria > Desulfobacterales > Desulfococcaceae > JAABRU01. The sequence goes on from CAZDIU010000259.1 coordinate 6,828, forward strand.
ATTGATGTCCCGGTGTTCTTTGGAAAAACTCAGTTCCCGCGACAGATTCTGCCGGACAATGTCGCCATCCAGCAGGCTCACGGGACGGTCCCCGAGTTCCATAAACCGGGAATACAGAATTTTGGCCAACGTGGATTTTCCCGCGCCGGAAAGACCGGTGAAAAAAACCGTCAGTCCCTGTTTCCGGGGAGGGGGGCAGGATTTCTGCAGTTCTGCCAGAACTTCCGGAAAACTGGCCCATTCCGGAATCCTGCGTCCGCTGCGGATGCGGTTGCGTATATCAAATGCGGAAAAAGAAATGCTCTGCACACCTTCCGGAACCTGATCCGCAAAACGATATTCATCCTCAAAGGGAAGATACACCATTTCCGGAAATGCCAGAATCTCAATGCCGATCTCTCCTCCATATTCCAGAGCCAGTTTCTGTGCCTCCCCTTTTGGATAAAAAGGCAGATTTTCCGTATCCGGGGACGCATGCTCATGTCCCACAATAAAATGGGTGCATCCGTAATTCTTTCCCACAATCGCGTGCAGAAGGGCCTCTCTGGGACCGGCCAGCCGGCCGGTCAGAGACAGGAGATTCAGGATATGCGAATCCGGCGGATACCTGCGAACCACTTCACGGTAACACCGGATCCGGGTGTAATGGTCAAAATCTTCCGGCTGAGACATGCCTATGGAAGGCAGAATCAGGAGATTGGCTCCGGCCTGGCGCATGGCCCGGAGAGTCAGTTCAAACTGGGGACGGTGAATGGGGGTCCGGGT
>CAZDIU010000260.1:0-7587 GCA_964505535.1 uncultured Desulfobacterales bacterium
TTTTAAAAAAAACCGGATTTTTTTGAAAAATCCGCTTTTTCCGAAAAATTTGTGTTTCAGATCAATGGCGAATTGGTATAAGAGATTCCGGTAAGATTTGACAATTTTTCAAAAGTTGTCAAATCCGGTATCAGACAAAACAAAAAAACATCTGTGTCCTCTGCGGGAAACAAATTCAAAACAGGCGGATCAAAAAATCCCGCTGCCAAATTTCCGGAGAACCCCGGTCAGAACAAAATCTGTCTGTCCGGATTTTTTTAAAAAGGAGAAAGATTGAAAACAAAAAACACAACAGGGACAGACTGCCCCCCGGTGGCGGTAATCGGCATGGGATGTTTTTTCCCAAAGGCTTCAGGACTGAAAGAGTACTGGCGTCTGCTCTTTAAAGGGCAGGACGCGATTGGCGAAGTGCCGGAAACCCACTGGTCTCCGGCAGATTATTATGACAAAGACCCCAAAAAACCGGATCATGTCTATTGCACACGGGGCGGATATCTTTCCCCTGTGTCTTTTGATCCCTCGGAATTCGGCATTCCCCCGAGTGCGCTGGAGGCCACAGACACATCCCAACTGATGGGACTGCTGGCAGCCCGGATTGCGCTGGAAGACGCGGGCTATGGTCAGGATCGGGAATTTGACCGGGATCGCACCGGTGTGATTCTGGGTGCGACCGGAACACAGGAACTGGTCATTCCGCTGGGCGCACGGCTGGGACATCCGCACTGGCGCCGTGCTTTGGAAAAAGCCGGAGTTTCTCCGGAAAAGACGGAAGAAGTGATTGCGCATATTTCCGATGCCTATGTTCCCTGGCAGGAAAATTCCTTTCCCGGTCTGCTGGGCAATGTCATTGCGGGCAGAATCGCAAACCGCCTGAATCTGGGCGGAACCAACTGCGCTGTGGATGCCGCGTGCGCCAGTTCCATGGCTGCCATGCACATGGCCCTGATGGAAATCTGGAGCGGCAGGGCTGAAATGATGGTCAGCGGCGGAGTGGACTGTCTCAATGACATTTTCATGCACATGTGCTTTTCCAAAACTCCGATTCTGTCTCCCACCGGAGATGTGCGGCCTTTTTCCGCGAATGCGGACGGAACCCTGCTGGGAGAGGGGGTTGGTCTGCTTGTGTTCAAATCTCTGGAAAAAGCAGAGGCAGACGGAGATCGGATTTATGCAGTTGTCAAAGGCATTGGCTCGTCCAGTGACGGAAAATCCGGGAGCATTTATGCGCCCCGTGCAGAAGGCCAGATGAAAGCGCTTCGATCTGCTTATCTGCAGGCCGGTGTTTCTCCGGCCACAGTGGAACTGGTGGAGGCTCACGGAACCGGAACCCGTGTGGGGGATGAAGTGGAATTCCGTTCGCTGAAGCAGGTTTATACGGATGTCAGTCTGAATGGGGGTCGCAGCACAGAGAAAAACCGCTGTGCCGTGGGTACTGTCAAATCCATGATCGGTCATACCAAAGCCGCAGCAGGCGCGGCAGGACTCATCAAAAGCGTGCTGGCTCTGCATCACAAGGTTCTGCCGCCCACCCTCAAGATTGATCAGCCTGATCCCCGGCTGCAAATCAGTGACAGCCCTTTTTATCTCAACACCCGGACACAGCCCTGGATTTCCGATCCGGATCATCCCCGAAGATCTGGGGTCAGTTCCTTTGGTTTCGGGGGCAGCAATTTTCACATGGTACTGGAAGAATACGAAAAACAGAAATCTGCTCCTTCCTGGGACGGATCTGTGGAAATTCTGGCTCTTTCCGGTGCAAGTCCCGCAGAACTGGAAACCCGGCTGGCAGAACTGAAAAGCGATATGACGCAGGGAATCTCGGACGAGGAAATCTCCCGCAGGGCTGCCAGAACCCGTGCGGAATTTTCCATGAGCAGACCCTACCGTATCCTTGTGGTTCTGGAAAAGGCTTTGGATCGGTTTGAGAATCTCACAGAAACCTTTTCTGCCGCGCTGGAGCAGATCAAATCCGGGGCTGGGGAAAAAGCCCGAAGCATCCGCAATATCTTTTACGGGGGGCCTGAAAACCCCGGCAAACTGGCTTTTGTTTTTCCGGGACAGGGCAGCCAGTACACAGGCATGGGCAGGGATTTGGTCTCGTGTTTTCCTGAGGCTTTGGAAACAGTGGAAAAAGCGGATGCCAAAACCCTTTTGCAGGACAGACTGAGTTCGTATATTTATCCTCCTCCCCCGATGAATGCGGAAGAAAAAACAGCACAGGAAACCCGGCTGCGCAGCACGGATGCTGCCCAGCCCGCGATTGGGGCAGTAAGCCTGTCCATGATTAAGATTTTGAAATATTTCGGCATAAATCCTGATGCAGCCTGCGGACACAGTTTCGGGGAACTCTGCGCTCTGCACGCGGCAGGCCGGATAGACGAGGACACCCTGATGGAACTGGCCGCAGCACGGGGCAGTGTCATGGGAGAGGCGGGAAAGGCAAATGCCGGAACCATGACCGCCGTGCAGGCTCCCCTTGCAGACATAGAAAAAATCATCCGGACGGAATGTCCGGAAGTGATTCTTGCCAACCGCAACAGCCCGGATCAGGGCGTTGTTTCCGGTTCTGTGTCCGGGGTGGAAAAAGCGGAAAAGGTGTTTGCCGGTCATGGCATTGCTGTGAAACGGCTCCCGGTTTCTGCCGCGTTTCACAGTCCCCTGATGAAAGATGCGCAAAAGGCATTTGCCGCCGCGATCAGCCGTATTCGGATGAAATCTTCCCATATGCCGGTTTTTGCCAATGCCACTGCCCAGCCTTATCCGGATGATCCGGAATCTGCCAAAAACCTGCTCGCGGATCAGATCCTTTCTCCTGTGGATTTTGTAAATGAAATCAGAAATCTGTTTCAAATCGGCGTCCGCACTTTTGTGGAAGTGGGACCCAAATCTGTGCTGACCGGACTGATCCGGGCTGTTCTCAAAGGTCTGCAGTTTAACGCACTGAGTCTGGACGCATCTTCGGGCCGGGGATTCGGCATTGCGGATCTGGCACGCGTTCTCTGTTATCTTGCTGCTCTGGGACATCCGGTCAATCTGAAAAACTGGGAACAGCCTGTTCCGGAAACACGGAAACAGCGCATGAGCATTCCCATTTCCGGAGCGAATTACCGTTCTTCCAACAAAAACAGAACAGATGAAAAAAGGGTTCAGACACCAGCGCGGCATCCGGATCCGCGTCTGAATTCTGCTGTGAAAGCAAGTGTATCCGGAAAAGCGGAAAATCCGTCAGTTTCTCTGACCTCCGCGGATTACATGGGAAAACAACAGGCTTTGCCTGACAAAAAACCTCCGGTCACCGCGATTTCTCCGGGATCGGACAATCATACAAGAGAGAGAAAGCCAATGAACAAAACCAATCCCCCTTCTGTATCAGGACAGCCCCGGCACAGTCTGATGTCAGATGCGTTCAGGGCAGTGCAGGAAGGTTTGAAATCCATACAGAATCTTCATTTTCAGACTGCGGAAACCCATAAAAAGTTTCTCGAAGCCCAGACCCGTGCGGGCCGCACCCTGCAGGAAATGATGGAAAACACCCGGCGCCTGGCGGAAATTTCTTTGGGAATCCCTGTCCCCGCTTTTGCAGAATCCTATGCGGCTCCTGCATTTTCAAGTCCGCAGGTTTCCGGACAGGAAAGGGTTTACCGTCCCCAGCCGCAGGCGGAAAAAGCCGCGCCTTTGCCCCATTCCTCTTTTTCCGGTACAGACACGCGGGCCAAGGCTCCTGCTGCTGAAAACAAACCTTTGCCGTACAGCACCCGGCAGTCTTCTGCGCCGGTTATGACTGCACCGTCAGTGCAGATTTCCCCCCAGACAGCAAAGCCACAGTCTGCTGTTCCTGAGAAAATTCCCGCGCCCGCGCCGAAAAAGGACAACCGGCAGAAGATTGAAAAAAACATGCTGGCAGTGGTCAGTGAGCTGACCGGTTATCCTGCGGAAATGCTCAATTGGGATATGGACATTGAGGCCGATCTGGGCATTGATTCCATCAAGCGGGTGGAAATTTTATCCGCATTTGAGGAAAAAATGCCGGATCTGCCCCCGGTTTCTCCGGAAATCATGGGAACTCTGAAAACGCTGGGGCAGATTGTGGATTGTCTCTGCAAAGAGAATGTGATTCCGGATCAGCCTGAACCTGCAAAACAGTCTCCCTCACCTGCTGTTGAAGCAGGTGCAACTCCGGCAAAAGCAAATCGGCAGAAAATTGAATCTGTGATGATGGCAGTGGTCAGTGATCTGACCGGTTATCCCGCGGAAATGCTGAATCCGGACATGGACATTGAGGCGGATCTGGGCATTGATTCCATCAAACGGGTGGAAATTTTATCCGCATTTGAGGAAAAAATGCCAAATCTGCCGCCGGTTTCCCCGGAAATCATGGGAACCCTGAAAACCCTGGGTCAGATTGTGGATTGTCTCTGTGATGCAGGTTCTTCCGGATCACATCCGGTTCAGGAGCAGATCGTTTCCCGTGCTTCACAGCCTTCGGAAATTTCAGGACACCGTACTTCAGGAACCTCAATTCCTCAGACTTCGGAAATCTCAGTCACCCGGACTTCCGGCATTTCTGTCAAAGAAATTGAATCTGTGATGATGGCAGTGGTCAGTGATCTGACCGGTTATCCCGCGGAAATGCTGAATCCGGACATGGACATTGAGGCGGATCTGGGCATTGATTCCATCAAACGGGTGGAAATTTTATCCGCATTTGAGGAAAAAATGCCAAATCTGCCGCCGGTTTCCCCGGAAATCATGGGAACCCTGAAAACCCTGGGTCAGATTGTGGCGTATCTGAACAAATCCGGCACCTGTGCAGAGATGCAGACTGTTGCGAAAACAGAGACGTTGGCTGTGCAGTCAGCACCGGATTTGAAAACAGAGATTTCCCCTGCCCAGTCAAAGCCGGATTTGAAAAAAAGGATTGTGGTTCTGAAACCTGCGCCTGCCCTGCGTGAACCGGTCAGACTTCCGCAGAACCGTCCGGTTTATATCACCCAGGACAGAAATGGGCTGGCAAAGGCCATTGCTGATGCACTCCGGGTGCAGGGAACCGAAGCAGTGCTGATTTCCCCTTTCCAGATGCCGGGAAAAGCGGATCATCCACTGCCCGGCGGTCTGGTTGTTCTTGCAGACGCATGGGAAAAGCAGGACAGTGAGTTTCTCAAACAGGTCTTTGCCCTGACACGGGGATTTGCGCAGTATCTGCTGGAATCCGCAAAACAGGGCGGAGCCATTTTTGCCACAGTTTCCCGCATGGACGGCGGATTCGGATTTACAGGCAGGGAATTTGGAAATCCGTATCCGGGCGGACTGGCCGGTCTTTCCAAAACCGCATCTCTGGAATGGGAAAAGGTCTGCTGCCATGCTTTGGATATTACCCCCCAATGGACAGACACAGCAGAAATTGCCAAAGCAGCGGCAAAGGAAATCCTTCATCACGGCCCTGTGGAAGTGGGACTGAATCCCAATGGCCGTTTTACGCCGGAACTGATGGAAGCAGCGTATTCGCAGGGAAAAATCGCCCTGCATCCAAATGATGCGGTGCTTGTCACAGGCGGAGCGCGGGGCGTGACCGCTGCTGCGGCTTTGGCATTGGCACGGGAAGTGCAGTCAACGCTGATTCTCATGGGGCGTTCCCCTCTGCCTTTAACCGAACCGGAATGGCTCAAAGGTTTGCATAAGGAAACAGACATGAAAAAAGCCATTCTGGAAAACAGTTTTGCAGGAAAAAATCCCCGTCCTGCGGAACTGGAATCAGCGTTCCGCAAATACCGGGCTGATCGGGAAATCCGCACCAATCTTGAGCAGATGCAGGCAAGCGGCGCGACAGTGGCCTATTTTTCCGCAGATGTGCGATCCCCGAATGCAGTGCGGGCAGTCATCGAGCAGGTACGCAAGACATACGGCCCCATCAGCGGCCTGATTCACGGAGCCGGAATTCTGGAAGATCGCCTGATTGCAGACAAAACCCAGGAGCAGTTTGACCGGGTTTTTGACACCAAAGTCAAAGGACTGGAGGTCGTGCTGGACGCACTCAAAGATGATCCTCTGAAATATCTCATTCTTTTTTCCTCTGTGGCCGGAAGAATGGGAAATCAGGGACAGGCTGACTATGCCATGTCCAACGAAGTGCTGAACAAAATGGCTTGGTGCCAAGCCCGCAAACGGCCTGACTGCCGAGTGATCTCCTTTAACTGGGGGCCGTGGGACGGGGGCATGGTCTCTCCGGGACTGAAAAAAGAATTTGCCAAAAGAAATATTGAATTGATTCCGCTGGAAGCAGGCGTCAAAACCATGCTCGCGGAAATGTCCGGAACCGGAAATGAAGCTGTGGAAGTGGTCATCGGCGGAATGCTCTCCGGAGACACTGTGGATACTGCCTCTGCCTCCAGAGGAAATGTATCTGCCTCTGCACCTTCCAGTCCCCAGTCCCCGGAACCCTGCGGACTGAAACGCGAGATTGATCTCCCCCGTTTCCCCTTTCTCAAAGATCACATGCTGGATGGCCGTCCGGTCGTGCCTTTTGCCATGATGGCCGAATGGCTGGGACACAGCGCGCTGCATGAGAATCCCGGACTTTTCTTTCACGGACTTGAGGATTTTCGTCTGTTCAAAGGCATTTCTCTCAACAATGGAGGACCTGTACCCATCCGTATGATATCCGGCAAGGCAAAACGCAGCGGAGCCCTGTATGCTGCTGATGTGGAAATCCGGACAGGGGAAAACGGAGATAAACCCCTGATTCATTCCAAAGCCAGGGCAGTGCTGGGAGACACTCCGCCCTTTCATGCACCGGCTTACACACCATCGCTGGACATCAGCATGAAATCCTATACCCGGAGCATGGATGAGGTGTATGGAAAAATCCTGTTTCACGGGCCTGAACTCCGTGGAATCCGGGAAATCATGAACTGCTCACCTGAGGGAATGACGGCTGTTCTGGCTTCAGCCCCATCCCCGGACCGGTGGATGAGCGATCCCCTGAGAAGCCAGTGGCTCAGCGATCCGCTGGTCCTGGACTGCGCGTTTCAGATGGCAATTGTCTGGTGCTATGAGGAAAAAGGGCTTTTCTGCCTTCCCGTGTATGCAGGTTCCTACCGCCAGTACCGTCCCGCTTTTCCGGCAGACGGACTTACAGCCGTGCTGGAAGTCAGAGAAACCGGACAGCACAGAATGAAGGGGGATTTTGTCTTTCTGGATAAAAATGAGCAGATGGTGGCGCGGATACAGGGGTATGAGGCTGTGATGGAGAAATCTTTGGAACGGGCATTCTTTGCCCGGCAGTGAGAAACCGCAGCCAGTTTTTCCCCTTTTGTAAACGGGGGATTAATCTGGATTTTCAGTCAGTTCAAATAAATTCCATCCTGAGATGGGGAGGAGGATCAGTTCCCAATCCCCTCTCAGGGGGGAATAAAGAGGGAAAGATTTTTATTTTTTGACTTTTCTGAAAAACTGTGGAAAAATTCAGGGACAGGTTTGAAACCTGCCCTGTCTCTGACAGGGCTGTGAAGGACTGCCAGGCTGAACCTTTGACACTCTGGCAATACGCATTTCCCAATTCGGGTCTGCAAAACAATAACCCGTAGAGTT
>CAZDIU010000261.1:0-7527 GCA_964505535.1 uncultured Desulfobacterales bacterium
ATAGTAAGGGATTTTCCAAAAAATGATCTGCCCACTGTAGTGGCGACCGGCCGGTCGCCCCTACGAATTACCCCGCAAACGCGGGCAGTTTATCATCCACAGGACGACTTCAGCCCGCCGTATGGCGGTGTCCGTGGTAAAAACTGCCGTCTTTCAAACGTCTTATCTTCGGCTTTTGCCGGTACGATGGCACAGCGTGACATCGCTTACATTAAAACACATGATAACTGACAGAAAAATGAACGCCGTCATCCTGCAGGTCCCAGTCAGTCCTGTCTGCGGCTTCCTCAATGTCATGCGCCACATACAGTTCCGCACGGATATGCCGGCTGGGTGTCCAAATCAGCCCCAGACCCGCGGAATGAAGGTTTTCATCCGCATTGCTTTCCCCCTCGTTCCAGGAGGAGCCGAAATCTGTGAAAACCGCGAGTTGAAGGATATCCTGTGAATTTTCCCCGGCCTGTTTCCACAGCGGATACCGCCATTCCGCGGACAGAACATATCCGTTGTCCCGCACCAGTTCATTTTCCCGGTAGCCCCGCACAGTTCTGATGCCTCCCACCGCGAACTGCTCCAAAGAGAGGAGATTGTCATTGGCGATCTGCAGATCACCTCTCAGAAGAATCTGGCCAAAGCGATCTCCCAGACGCATGGCATACTGAATCTGCGCCAGCCAGGCAACAAACTGACTGTCCGGACGATCTTCCGCATGGATGGTGGGGCCGAACAGATCCAGCCCAATGCTCAGGGTGGAACGCAGAGCCAGCGCGGTGTATGGCGTCCGATCTGTGTAAGACTGAATCACGCGCAGGGCAGTCACCTGACTTTTTCCGTCCTCATCCCCTTTTGTGAAGGAAAAGGGTTCATTCAGAAGCCAAGTTCTGCTTTCGCGCGCGGCCAGGCTGATGCCCAGTTCCAGTTTACGTCTCAGATTGTGAAGAAAGGGGTGCATCAGGGTCAGTTCAGCAGTTTCTGATTTGCTTTCAATGTCAATGGCATCCAGAGGTTCCTCAATGATCGCGTTTTCGTTCCGGTTGTAATAAAGGGACAGGGTTGTATTCCGGGCATTCAGGGGAAGGGAGAAACCCGCGCTGATTTCATCCGCCCCCTTTGTGTGACCAAAAGATGCATCCAGTCTGTCCCCGAATCCGGTCAGATTCCACACGGTTCCTGCTGCTGTGATGCGTTCCGCACCGGTACTGGGAGAACTGTGGTTGTCTGCAATCAGGCTCAACTGATAAGGCCGGGAGCGTGTCACATCCAGATCCATAAGGGCTTCTCCGGGTGCAATGCCGGGACGGATGGTGCCATCCATGCGATCAACGAGCGGATCTTCCAGCAGAAGCTGAAACCGTTCCTTCAGTTTTCTGATATTGAAAGGCGCATCCGGATCCGGATTGAGCCGCCTGCGGATGTATCCGGGCCGCAGCCATCCGTTTCCTGCAACATTCACCTCATTCAGACGGCCTTCCCGGATCAGATAGGTGACAATCCCCTCATCCACAGTCTGATCCGGTTTTAAGACTGCGCCGGAGCTGATATAGCCCTGATCAGCGTAAAACCGTGTCAGGCGGAAGCGCAGTTCTTCCAAATCCGCCAGTGTGACAAACCTTCCCAGAAAAGGCTGCGCGATTTTTCCAAGTTCCTCATCTGAAAAAACCGTGTTGCCCTCAAAAACCGCACCTTTCAGTTCAAAGGAGATTTCCCCGGCAGGAGGTGCGGCATGAGCCGGGGGGGGCGGCAGGGTGAGACCCTTTCCGGGTTCTGCCGGAAGAAAATCCGGAAGTTCAGGCCGGGTTTCGCCGGGTTGACCGGACCGCGGCGGTATGATGCCGTTTGCGGCCTGGCAGACTGCGGCGAAAAGCAGAAAAAAAACAGGCAGACTCATCTTTGCAATGGTGTTCATTGTGCGTTCCTTCCTGGAATACCTTTTTCTGATTGGTTTGGTTCCGGTTTGTCCGGATTGCTGTTATCCGATTCCTTGATCTTTTTTTCGGTTTCATCAGCTTCCAATAAACGGTCCAGCCGGTCTTTGCCAAAAAAAATGACGGGAAAATGATCCGGATCAGGCGGAATGCCGCCCCTGCTGTTGAGGACAGGGGAACCGGGATTCCGGCCGGATGCGGCACGGCAGGAATCCGCGGACAAAGTGACCGGAGGGGCAAATTCGGAGGAAATGCTGATCAGAGCGCTGCTGATGTTCAGATTCGGGGCTGTGATGTCAATGCTTCCCTGTTCCCGGCCCGGTGCCGCGGCCTGAATGACATTGCGTCCGGAACCGGGTTCAAAAACCTGCCGTTCTGCTCCGCCGACTTCCAGGAAATCCCTGTCGGCTATCACGGCTTTTGCGTCAATGAAAATGTCACCGCCTCTGGCATTTTCCGCAGCAGTGCTGGCCTGGATGAATCCGCCGTCAAACACCAGCACACCGGCCCGGCCCGAATTTATTCCGGAAACAGTGATATTTCCCCCGTTCCCGGTTTCTCCTTCCACCGATGTTGTGATAAGGCCGTCCCGAAGAATCAGGGTTTCTCCCTGTACGGAAATGGGAGCGCCGTCAGTTTTGCTGGCGGAGGTGGTGATGCGGCTGTTGTTTTCAACAACCATATCATCCGCCTGCACACGGATTGCAGCAGCCAGTGCATTGCCGGTGCTTTCAGCAGTGATGAAGGCATTATGGTCAAGGTGCAGCCTGCCGGTGTCAATGCAAACAGCGGTTTCCGGAATATCGGACAGGTTTTCTTCCGGAAGAATCCGGTTGGCCGCAATGCTGATCTGACCGCCATTTAAAACCGACACGGTATCGGCCGTGATTGTTACATCTCCCACATGGCCGCCCGCGTCTTCATGGGCACTGCCTGTGATGCCGGTGCCTTTCCCCGAATTCCTGTCATCAATCCTGACTTCTCCGGCAGCTATCTTCACTTCGCCTGCATTGCCTTTGGCAGCAGTGCCGCTCATAATCGCTGCTCCATTGAGCACTTCCAGAAGGTTGGTGACTGTGATGTCCACCGTGCCGGCATTGCCGGAAGAACCTGAACGGGCTCTGCTGAAAACACCTGTAACCTGATTATCAGGACCCTGATCCTCAATTCTCAGATTTCCCGCATGAATTTTCACACTGCCTGCATTTCCCTCACCAAAGGTGTCAGTCGAAATCTGGGCTCCGCTGACAATTTCCAGAAGATTGTCCACCCTCAGTTCCATTGTGTCTGCGTCACCTCCAAAATAAACAAAACCGGCAATGCCGGTAACTCGGCCTGATGAAGCCTGACCATCGATTCTTAGCCCCCCGGTCTGAATTGTCACATTGCCTGCTTTGCCTCCTGAAAATGAAGCACTTTGAATCTGAGCGCCGTTGATCATCTCCATAAACCCTTTTACCGTGACATTTACTGCACCCGCGTCGTCTGCTCCAAAATGTGTGGAACTCAAAATGCCGGTAAACTGATCTGAACCCTGACCGTCAATTCTGATTTCCCCGGCCCGGATTGCCACATTGCCTGCTTTGCCTCCTGAAAATGTGGAGCTTAAAATATGAGCGCCGTTGAGCATTTCCAGATATTCATCCACCTCCAAACATACCCCGTCAGTGGCATCCCTGCTTCCGGTATTGAACGCCCATACAGTAGCGGCATTCAGTTCTGCATTCCCGGCCTGAATCACGATATGCCCCCCACCGTTCCCGCGCGACTCAATCCAGGCAGATTCGATTTTTACCGTTCCGTTTATTTCAGAAATGTTTTTCTCTGAAAGAGGTGCTTCTCCGGTTTTATTGCCCATTGCCGTAATCCGAATATTGCCTGCTTCGGAAACCAGTTCCGCTTTCTGATCCGTTGTCCCGGAAATACTTACATTCCCCCCGATCAGGGATACCTGACTTTCCGGCTTGAATTCCAATCGGCTTCCGTTCAGTTCAATACGGGCAGGCTGGGGGGACAGAAAACCGAAGGATTCCGGATTTGCCGCAGTCAGAGTGCCTGCATTGGGACTGGCTGCGCTGAAAACGCTGCCGTCGCTAAAGCCCAGTTCGTCTGCCGTGCTCACATGGAAGGATGCGGGAACATCCACCTGCGCATTGGGGCCGAACACCACACCGGAAGGATTGATGAAGAAGAAATCCGCATTTCCCACCTGTGAGCGCATGAGGCCGTCAATATTGGAAATTTCCCCGCCCGTCACACGGGAGATGACGTTCTGTATGGAATCCGGACCCGTGAAGGTGGCGCTTTCTCCTGTGAAGACAGAGAATTTCTGAAAGCTTTGGAAAAGATTCTGTCCTGCTGTTTTTCCCAGATCATGGGGAATCTGATAATCCGGGCCGGACAGTGTTTTTGCCGGGCCCACCGTGCCGTCTGTGACCACATCCGCGGACAGCCCGGCGGGAAAGCGAAAAACAAGAAGGAATAACAAGAAAAACAAGCAGAAAGCAGGGACAGTGTTTCGGGAGATGCGGCACAGGTTCATCGCTTTGCCTCCTTACGGCTCCAGATCCGGTTTCCACAGAACACGGACAAAGCCATTGATTCAGAAAAGTTGACCCGATTCAGCCAGGCCGGAATCAGTTTCATCCGGCCAAAGCAGTACCGGAGAGGGAGACATGAAAAAAAATGATATTCAAAAATATAAGCTGGAAACCATTTTTTTTTGGATGATTCAATAAGTCATAAAAATCATATTATTTAACACCTGTCAAGGAAGAAGTTTCCTGCAAACAGGTTGTGCCCAGGTTCTGTAATAAATACCGGATAACTTTCTTCAGAAATCCGCACATCGGAAAAAGCCTTTCAGAATATTTTTTGACTTTGTGTCCGGGTATCTGGTATAATGAAAAACAAATTTTTGAGAACTTACTGTTTATGATGAAAAAATATCTGTGCATGAGAGGACATCACCATGATTTTTATCGGACATTTCTTTCATCTGACAAACCGGCAGGAAAAAGCGGAAGCGGATCGGCGGCATGGGGAATTCCATATGCTGGCTCAGGCTTCTGATCAGCAGACCGCGCTGGATTTGTTCAGAAAACGGATGCAGCGTTTCAGAAAAAGCGGAAGTCTTTTTGAAGGCCAATGCCGGATTTATCTGACAAAGCTGCTGGAATTCCATCGGATCCCTGACGAGGATGCTTTGCTTTTTCATTTCAGATCTCAGGCAGGCGATCCCTTTATGCCTTTTATTGACTGCACAGTTCCCACAGATGAAAGTGATCACTGCACAATCATGGAATGGAATGACAGTGTGCCGGAAACAGAAGGATGGAAGGGGGAACTGTTTCTGGAATTTTCAGAAAAATAATTACGGAGGGGGCAGGGATCAGGGGAAAGTGGGCAGGGATTAAATGAAACAGGCACAGTCATTGAAGCCCTGAACCCTGACCCCTGAATCCTGAATCCTTCAAAAAAAACATAATAAAGGACAAATAATGAGCAACGAGGTAAACAAGATCATTTTTTCCATGATGAAGGTCAGCAAGTTTCATGACAAAAGGCCGATCATCAAGGATATTTCCCTTTCCTATTTTTACGGCGCCAAAATCGGGGTTTTGGGTCTTAACGGTTCCGGAAAAAGCACTTTGCTGCGGATTATGGCCGGTGTGGAAAAGGAATTCAACGGAGAACTGGTTTTTTCTCCGGGTTACACAGTGGGATATCTGGAGCAGGAACCCCTGGTGGATGTGAACAAAACCGTGCGCGCGGTCGTGGAGGAGGGAGTGCAGGAAACCGTTGATCTGATGAATGAATTCAATCAGATTAATGAGAAGTTTGCAGAACCCATGTCTGATGCGGAAATGGACAAACTCATTGAACGTCAGGGAAAGGTGCAGGAAAAACTGGATGCGCTCAACGCGTGGGATCTGGATTCCCGGCTGGAAATGGCAATGGATGCGCTGCGCTGTCCTCCCGGAGACACACCGGTCAATGTGCTGTCCGGAGGAGAACGGCGCCGGGTGGCTCTGTGCCGACTGCTTCTGCAGAATCCGGATATTCTGCTGCTGGATGAACCCACCAACCATCTGGATGCAGAATCTGTGGCCTGGCTGGAGCATCATCTCCACAGTTATGCAGGCACGGTCATTGCCGTGACCCATGACCGGTATTTTCTGGACAATGTGGCCGGATGGATTCTGGAACTGGATCGGGGACATGGCATCCCCTGGAAAGGCAATTATTCCTCCTGGCTGGAACAGAAGCAGAACCGTCTGCAGAATGAGGAAAAACAGGAAAGCCAGCGCCAGAAAACCCTGCAGAGGGAACTGGAATGGATCCGCATGTCTCCCAAGGGACGCCGGGTCAAGGCCAAATCCCGCATCAGCGCGTATGAGAATCTGCTGAAACAGGAAACAGACAAGGCCATCAAAGATTTGGAAATCTATATTCCGCCGGGGCCGCGGCTGGGCGGGGAGGTTATCCGGTGTGAAAATATCTCCAAGTCCTACGGAGATCGGCTTCTGGTGGAAAACATGACCTTTACCCTGCCTCCGGGCGGCATTGTGGGCGTCATCGGCCCCAATGGCGCGGGCAAGACCACCCTGTTTCGCATGATCACCGGTCAGGAAAAGCCGGATACCGGAAACATCACCATCGGCGAAACCGTGCAACTGGCCTATGTGGATCAGAGCAGAAATCTGGACCCGGAAAACAACATCTGGCAGTGCATTTCTGACGGACAGGACAGCATCCGTCTGGGAGACCGGGAGGTCAATTCCAGAGCCTATGTGGCCCGTTTCAATTTTTCCGGCACGGATCAGCAGAAAAAAGTGGGCATTCTCTCCGGCGGAGAGCGAAACCGGGTGCATCTGGCACGGATGCTCAAAGAGGGAGCCAATGTGCTGCTGCTGGACGAACCCACCAATGATCTGGATGTGAACACCATGCGCGCGCTGGAAGAGGCATTGGAAAACTTTGGCGGATGCGCTGTGGTCATCAGCCATGACCGGTGGTTTCTGGATCGCATTGCCACCCATATTCTGGCTTTTGAGGGGGACAGCAAAGTGATCTGGTTTGAGGGCAATTATTCGGATTATGAGGCTGACCGGCGCAAACGTCTGGGCGCGGAGGCAGATATTCCCAAGAGAATCAAGTACCGGCAACTGACCCGATCCTGATGTCAGCCAAAAAACCGGATTTTTCCAAAAAATCCGGTTTTTCCTGTGCAAAACGGAAAGTCTGGCCATGCCCGGTGCCAGCCAAAAACCGGATTTTTTCAGAAAATCCGGTTTTTCCTGTGCAAAACGGAAAATTTGGAAAATTGCTATGAAATGTCAGCAGAACCTGATTCCCCGCTTCATTTTTCCAAATCTCTGAATCTGCCGTTCCCCCAGTCCCGTGGGAACGCCCGCCCCTGTTTGTTCAGAAAACAATGGACAGGATGAAAAATCCTGTCCATTCTGCCAAAAAAAGGATAAAACAGGCATATTTTTTTCATGCAGGCCGTTTTTTCACAGGTCATACCAAATCGCTGTTGAAATTATACAATATTTTCTGCCGGTTTCTCAGAAATACCGGATTTTTCCGAAAAATCCGG
>CAZDIU010000262.1:0-7498 GCA_964505535.1 uncultured Desulfobacterales bacterium
ATCGATATTTTCATCGATATCGCAAACAGGATATTTGAAAGGAAAAAAAGTTGATGTGGGCAATCCGGGATCAGGGGCATTTGCCACCTGTGAGCTTTTCCTGGAACATCTGGGCCTGTGGGACAGCATTGATCGCAAAACAATGGGATACAATGACGCGGCCGCTGCCTTCAGCAACAGAGAGGTGGATGCGTTCTGGCTTTTTACGGCCTTTCCCAGCGGTGCGATCCTCATGGCCGCGCAGACAAATGACATTCGCATTCTTGATTTGGACACAGATGGGCAGCTTTCCGGATTTTATAAAAAATATCCCTATTTTTCAAAATTTTCCATTCCGGCAGGCACTTACCGGGGCATTGACACAGACGTGCCCACATTTCAGGACGCTGCCCTGTGGGTGGCCGGTTCCGCAGTTTCCCCTGATGCGGTTTACCGTCTGCTTTCCCTCATTTTCGCAGAAGAGGGACTGAAACACATGGCCGGGCAGAAGAAAATCTTCAGAGAGATGAGCATTGCCAATGGCATCAAAGACATTGTCACCCCGCTTCATCCGGGTGCTGAAAAATTCTGGAGGGAAAAAGGGGTGCTGAAGTAGTGTTTTGCCAACTTCGATTTTATGTGCTGAGGTACAGAAAAACCGGATTTTTTGGAAAAATCCGGTTTTTTCAGATCGCAGTTATTCAGGGCTGACAGAGCATCAGTGCGCTGTTTCAACTGAAATTGCAGGCCGGACAGGTTCTTCAGTCTCCGGGCATCATCACCCGCACCTTTCCCCCGGGGTTCACACGGAACACAATCTGCCCTCCGTCCGCATCCGCCTGTATCACACTGCCCTCTGCGACATTCCCCTTGAGGATTTCCATGGCCAGGGGATTTTCCAGATGCTTCTGTATTGCCCGTTTCAGGGGTCGTGCGCCGTAAATGCGGTCATATCCCCTTTCTGCCAGAAATGCCTTTGCGCTTTGGGCAATTTCAAGGCTGATATGCTTTTCAGTCAGACGTTTTCGCAGCCGTTCCATCTGAATTTCCACAATATCCCCGATCTGATCTTCCGAAAGATTGTGGAAGATGATGATCTCATCTATGCGGTTGAGAAACTCCGGCTTGAATGTGGCCTTCAGGGTGTCTGTCACCCGTTTTTCCATTTCCTTCCGATCTGATGCGCCCAGTTCCTGAATCCACTGGCTGCCCGCATTGGAGGTCATGATAATCAGGGTGTTTTTGAAATCCACCGTCCGGCCATGCCCGTCTGTCATGCGTCCGTCATCCAGAATCTGGAGCAGGATGTTGAAAACTTCGGGATGCGCCTTTTCAATCTCATCAAAGAGAATCACGGAATAGGGACGTCTGCGCACAGCCTCGGTCAGGTATCCGCCCTCCTCATATCCCACATAGCCCGGAGGCGCGCCGATGAGCCGGGCCACCGCGTGCTTTTCCATGTACTCGGACATGTCAACCCGGATAATGGCCTGCTCACTGTCAAACATGAATTCTGCCAACGCTTTGGCGAGTTCTGTTTTTCCCACACCGGTGGGCCCCATGAAGATGAAGGAACCAATGGGACGGTTGGGATCCTGGAGACCGGATCGCGCGCGGCGCACCGCGTTGGCAACCGCAGTGATGGCCTCTTCCTGGCCAATGACCCGTTTTTTCAGACGTTCTTCGGTATGCACCAGTTTTTCCCGCTCCCCTTCCAGCATTTTGCTGACCGGAATGCCGGTCCACCGGGAAACCACCTCGGCAACATCCTCGTCATCCACCTCCTCCTTGAGCATCTTTTTTTGAGCCTGCAAATCCATCAGTTTGCGGTTGGCTTCCTCCAGACGTTTGCGCAGTTCCGCAGACTTGCCGTAACGCAGTTCCGCGACCCGTGCCAGATTTCCCTCCCGCTCAGCCTGCTGTTCCGCAATGCCGGTCTGCTCAATCTCCTCTTTGATGGAACGGATGCTGCCAATCAAATCCTTCTCATTCTGCCACTGGCCTTTCATTTCCAGCAGGATTTCGTTCATGCCCGCGATTTCAGCTTCCAGTTTTTCCAGACGATCCCGCGATGCCCTGTCCGATTCTTTTTTCAAAGCCTCCCGTTCAATTTCCGCCTGGGTGATTTTTCGCTGAATCTCATCAATTTCCGTGGGCATGCTGTCAATCTCAATGCGGAGCTTTGACGCACATTCATCAATGAGATCAATGGCCTTGTCCGGCAGAAAACGGTCGGAAATATAGCGGGCCGACAGGGTTGCGGCCGCGACAATGGCCGAGTCCTTGATCCGGACACCGTGATGCACTTCGTATTTTTCCTTGAGTCCCCGGAGAATGGAAATGCTGTCCTCCACATTGGGTTCCCGCACCAGCACAGGCTGAAACCGGCGCTCCAGGGCCGCATCCTTTTCAATATATTTTCGATATTCGTTCAGGGTGGTTGCCCCGACACAGCGCAGGGTTCCCCTTGCCAGCGCGGGTTTGAGCATGTTGGACGCATCCATTGCGCCCTCTGCCGCACCCGCGCCCACCAGGGTATGGAGTTCATCAATGAACAGAATCACTTCTCCCTCTGCCCGCTCCACCTCTTTGAGAACAGCCTTGAGCCGATCCTCAAATTCACCCCGGTATTTTGCTCCTGCAATGAGAGCGCCCATATCCAGCGCCACCAGCCGACGGTTTTTCAGACTTTCGGAAACATCCCCTTCCACAATTCGCCGGGCAAGTCCCTCCACAATCGCTGTTTTGCCCACACCCGGCTCGCCGATGAGCACCGGGTTGTTTTTGGTGCGCCGGGAAAGAACCTGCACAATGCGCCGGATTTCCTCATCCCGGCCAATGACCGGATCCAGTTTCCCGGCCCGTGCCAGATCAGTCAAATCCCGGCTGAATTTGTCCAAAGCCTGGTATTTTTCCTCGGGATTGGGATCATTGATGCTCTGATTGCCCCGGATATCCAGCAGAACGCGGAGAATGGCATCCCGTGACACTCCATATTTGCGGAGAATCCCGGAAGCCTCCCCTTTTTTCTCCTCCGCGACGCTCAGCAGGATATGCTCAATGCTCACATACTGATCCTTCATTTTGCCTGCCTCGGCAAATGCGGAATCCAGCACAGATTTGGATCTTTGGGAAATGTAGACATCTCCCGCGCCGCTGACTTTGGGAAATCTGCTGAGAGACAGATGCAGCTCCTGCATCACGGCTTTGGGGGATACACCCAGTTTCCGGAGCATGGCACCGGCAATGCCCTGAGGTTCGGCCAGCATGGCCGCCAGCAGATGTTCCGGCTCAATCTGCTGATGGCCCTGCCCGGAGGCCAGAGACTGGGCATTCTGGATCAGTTCCTGGGATTTTATGGTAAATTTGTCAAAACGCATATATCACTCCTCTGTATTTATTACTTTTCAGATATATGAATAAAAACTCATATTATAAAATATGCAAATTCTTCATTGTCATTAACTGAAAAATAATCATCTGCGTTTTGATGTCAAATTCATTTCCCTACTTTTTCCGCTTCTTTTTTAAGCCGTTTGCTCAGCGCAGGCTGGGAGATTCCCAGCATCCGGGAGGCAATGGACTGATTGCCGTTGGCCCGTCTCATGGCCTCAGTGACCAGCAGATGGGTAATCTCCCGGATGGTCGGGAGTTCCCGGAGAGATTTGAAGGGGGAATTTTCATCCGGATCCAGTTCGCCAACCGTGCGCAGCCCTCTGTGATCCCGGTCAATATAGGATTTGAACACATCCAGGGAAAGCACCTTGGACTTGTGCCTGCTCACAGCTTCAAAAACCATATCCCGCAGTTCCCGGATATTTCCCGGAAAAGTGTAAGTTTTCAGCAGGGTGAAAAGCTCTTTGGGCGGGGTCGGTCTTTTTTTCCGCAGGGTTCGCGCAGCTTCATTGAGAAAATGGTTGACCAGAAGCGGAATATCCTCAGGCCGCTCCCGCAGAGACGGGACATGGATATGATGGGATCGGAGACTGAAATTCAGTTCCCTGCGGAATCTCCCTGTCCTCTGGAGGCCCCACAGATCCGTACTGGTGGCAGCCAGAAACTGTATATCAGCAGGTTTGGGAATCTTCCGATCCGGGGGCAGAAAATTGTCCTTATCCAGAAAATCCAGCAGATCAGACTGGGAAACCGGTCCGAGCAGGCCGATTTCATCCAGAAACAGCGTGCCTCCGGCTGCCTCCTCAATCATGCCCCGACGAAAGCGGTTTTCATCTGTGACTTTGCCGAAAAGAATTTCCGAAAAAACAGAATCATCAAAACTGGAACCGCTGATGGCCAGCAGTCTGCCGCTGCGTCCTCTGACCGTGTGAATGGCTCTGGCAATGAGTTCCTTACCCACACCGCTTTCACCCGTAATCAGCACAGGGTGATCGGTTCCGGAAAGGGATTCGATATATTCAAAGATCGAAAGCATTTCCGGATTGCAGGTGATGATATGGACAAAAGCATCTTTGTATCTGAGGGTATCTGCCATCATATTGTTTCCATTCCTTTTCATAATTCATCATTGTCAACTGGCATTCCTGCCGGAGAAACTGAAATCATTATAACCTGATCTATAGTTCACTAAAGCGAGGGAAAAATCAAGAAAATTTCATTTTTTTGTGAAAGAAAAGAGAACGTATGTTCAGAAAAACAAAAACCAAATATCTTGACACATTCCGGTGTATATGATATTTTCTGAAAAATTTCAGAATTATATACAGAATTTACCGAAAAAAAATCCTGTCAGGGCATTTGGGGAAAAACAGATTATCCAGGAAAGCGGGGCTGACATGAAGGAAAAAGAGACAACAGGTCTTGGCAATAACGGAACTGGGGAAAGCGATTCGGTTTTTCCGGAAGAGGATACACTGGATTTGCGCAACGCAATCATCATGACCCCGAAATTCACGGGCGGAAAAGAACCGGCAGAGACCGGATCCGGAAATATGCCGGACATGCGGGAGAATACAGAGGCCCGGCCTGAACAGGAGGAAGCCCTGCCAAGTTTCGGTGTTCCAAATTTCGTCCGGCTTGCAGCTTCGGATCTGTACGAAAAGACAGATACAGGAACCCTGCTTCTGTCTGAAACAGAAGACGGTGACAAATCCGGTGATGCAGACAGGGAAAACATGACCATTGATCCCAATGCCACAACTGTGAGATCTCCTTTGGATGATACGCAGATCACAGGATACAGGACGTCTGAAAAAGATACCGGCACAAAGGACAGGAAAGAAAACGGGACTTTTTCCTTTGATCAAAGTACGATTATTGCGCCCGGAGGCAATCTGGATGCCATTCGTCTTTCAGATTCTGAGGAAGATAGGCCCCCAGATTTTCCGGATATCCGAAAAGACAGGGAAATGCTCATTTCGGAACTGGCTTTTGAGCAGGAAGAGACAGAGAAACCGAAACTTGCTGAAGACGGTTCTGTTTTCAATCCGGATGCGGCGGATATTTTCAGAACACGGACTGATCTGGATTTTGATTTTGTCCGCAGGGAAGAGGAATCTGAGGACAGGACTGACCTGCTCTCTGATGTAAATGCCGAAACACTGGTTGATCCGCAGTCAGACCAACAGTCCCTGAAAATCATGTCACTGGGTGATTCGGATGAAAAAATTCTAAATGATTCCAAAGATAAAGCGGGTCTCATGACTGATGCGGACAGATCAGAAGATCAGGCAGATTTCCTTGGTGCGGCCTTTCTTACCGAAATTCCGGAGGAGGCAGATGTGGATCCGGATGCCCTCACCGTGATTGTGCCCCGGGCAGAGTTTGAAGAACCGGGGCAGAGAGAAAACGGAAAAACAGCAAAGGTCAAATCTGAAAACGGGACCGTGGAAAAGGATGAGGAGCAAACTTTTGATCTTTCCCATATGCTTCAGGCTGATATGCTTCAGGCCGATATGCACCCGGAAACGAAAGATGAATCTGTTTTTGATTTGGATGCCAAAACCGTCATTGCTCCGGACTCCGCTTTTGGAAATCCGAATGCTGAGGATGAACCGATTCTTGAACTGGGGGCTGAAGCCATCATTGACACGGAAGATGAAATCCCACTGGAACTCGGAGCGGAAACTGCCATATCCCAAAGCGGGGAGTATTTTGATCCGGATGCGGAAACAGTTGTGGCCTCTGCCGCAGATATTCTGGGATTGACATCAGGAAATCTGCTGGAACCACCTTCAGAAGCAGATACCGCAGACCGGGATAAAGAAATGGATGAACTGCTGATCCGGGATGCGGATGAAGAGCTTTCTGATCTGGACAGCATTCTGGATATATCCGATGCCGAAGTGGTGTCGGATGACAGAGAGGAACCGGAATCAGCCGGGAAAGACAGAAATTTTTCCCCGGAAGAAAGCCTGTCCGCAATGGATATTCTCAACAGCATGGGCAGTTCGGAAAAAAGGGAAGAATATGGCGGTGCGGACAATACCATCGGACTGCTGGACAGACTCAATGCCGAAAATGCAGGACAAACGGTTCCGGAAGATGATTATTTTCCTATGAGAGAGGCAGAAGCCGGGCCTGCGCGGGCAAAGAAAATCAGCAAAAGTATCAGGACGGATACGGAAAGCAAACCGGATAATAAGGAAATAGCAAAGCAGACTCCGGACATGTCTGCGGAAATGACAGTGAAGGAAGAAAGCGAACCTGTTTATGACAGTCTGGCCGGAAAGTATTATTTTTCCCTGTCTCCGGCTCAGATAGAGGCCACTCTTGAAAGAATCATCAACAGAATTTTCTCCGAGCGCATCGAATAAGTGCTCAGAGAAGTTGTGGGAAAGGCTGTTGAGCAGGAAATAAAGAAGTTCAGGGAGGGAATCATTGAAAACATTGCCGATGGCGATAAAATGTAGGAGACAGAAAAGCAGCCGAGGAATAACCTGCTGATGAATCAGCAGGTTATTCATACCTGAACAGGGAAGAGGAGTTGAAAAATGATAAGCAGGGAAATCATCAAATCTGAAATCAGCAGGGTGCAGGATCAATATCCTGAAGTGCTGTATCATATCGTAAATGCTTTTGAATCTGTACCTGTATCAAAGCAGGAGAATACGGAAAGCGATTCCAACCAGTTTATTGATCAGGAATGGATTTCATTTGTTGAAAGCACATACAGATGCCTGTCAGACGATCCTTTGGAGAGAGGGGAACAGGGCTATTTTGAGATTCGGGAGGCTGTGAATTGAAATATCTGCTTGATTCTGGCTGAATATGGACAGTGATGAAATTATAAACAATTTAAAACAGGAACAAACACATGCCGGAAACGCTTCCGCAATTGGGTGAAGGGCCGACAGAATATGGCAAATCCGGAGATTATCGCCCAAAGAAAATGAACACAGAATTAAAAATCAGGATACTCACCATTATTAAATCAAACAGTGTTCAATTATCTGAATGTGTTAAAGATGGAAACAAATTCACAGCAATGGGAATTACCTTTAATATCGATTCGCCATTGGTTTTGTCCAATGCGGAACACAGAGATTCCGAACAGTATCCC
>CAZDIU010000263.1:0-7444 GCA_964505535.1 uncultured Desulfobacterales bacterium
GGGCCATGAGACCATAACGCGGGGCTGCAATCAGCACAACCAGAAACTGAAAGGTGGAGAAAAGCATAATGGCTCCGCCGCCTGCTGAATCCAGCCAGACGCACAGATACAATCCGCCCGCCACACTGCTGACACCGAACAGCGCGGCGAGCCACATCATCCGATCCAGCCGATCACTGAGCAGATAGGCTGTCGCTGCCGGCGTGATGAGCAGCCCCACCACCAGAATCACACCCACCATGCTCACCGCACTGACCACCACCAGAGAAACACAGGTGGTCAGCACATAGTCAATAAACAAAACCGGTATGCCAATGGATGCAGCCATGACCGGATCAAAGCTGCTGATCTGAAAATGCCGGAAAAACAGAATGATGACAGACAACACCATCGCTGATGTGATGGCGGATGTCCAGAGATCCACATCCGCCACGCCTAAAACGTCACCCATGATAAAGTGCATGAGATCAATATGAATATATTCGCGGAAAATCGAAACCAGTACCACACCTCCGGCAAACACACCGGTGTACATGATGCCGATGGCTGTGTCCTCCTTGATGCGGGACAGGCGGGAAACAAAACCGATGAGAGCGACCGTCAGCACGGCTGCTATAAGAGATCCCATAAGCATGGCTGGCGCGTAAGCTTCAATGCCGAACAGCAGTTTCATGAAAAGATAACCGCCTGCCACGCCTGCAATCATGGCATGGGACAGGGCATCGCCAAGAAAAGACATGCGCCGCAGAATGACCAGACAGCCCACCACGCCGCATACAACCGCCACCATGCTCCCCCCGATCAGGGCTTTCTGAAAATAGCTTTCCTGCAGGGGATTCCAGAAAAGTTGAAGAAAAGAATTCATTTGCATTTCCCTGTGTTGGGTGACGGGTAATTTCCGGAGTGCCAAACTGAAAGTTTGGCAGTATTTTCTCAAATCATTTCAAAATCCCAAACTTTCAGTTCGGGACTTCGCCCCGCCCCGTTTAATGGCATTGAAGCAATCGCTCAGTCTCCGGACTCAGTTATTTCCCGGCTGTGTGCGTTTCAAATCCGTTTCATCAGCCGGTTCAAAAATTCCGGGCAGTTCGCTTACCCCTTCCATCACCAGATCATTGATATTGACAAAGGTGATGCCGCTTTTTTCACTCAGGTGATCCGCAATGGCCGGAAGAGGCCATTTGGCCATGCGGACATATATGGCAATATCCTTTATTTTCCGAGTAAGCATCAGCGCTCCTGCCAGATTGCCAATGTCATCATCCGTGCACAGAAAAAAAGCCCTGTCATCCGAATCTGTCAGATTCATGTCCCGGATATCTGACTGAAAAAAACTGACATGTTCTGTAAAACCATGCTCTCCGGCCAGAGCCATCACATCTTTTTTCCGATCCTGAATATCCACCACCCGCAGACAGAAATTTTCATCCGCGCCCCTGTCCCGCATCAGGACTTCGGCAAGGTCCCGTCCGAATTTTCCAAATCCCAGAATCATGATTTTCCGGATGTTTTTCCGCATATCCCGGCTGAAATATTTGGCCACCATTTTCGAGGCAGCAATATGGTAGGTGTCAAAAAAGCGGATGCCCACCCGTCCCTCGGTGCGCAGGGCCATGCGAGCGGTATCGGCCAGCCGCTCGTTTGCAATATGTGCCCACAGCAGCCGCACCGGCCCGTTATTGCTGCGCATCCATCCATAGGCACTGACCACGCCTTCCAGATTCACCAGATCATCTCCGGAGGTATACACCACTGCCCGCGCTTTCCATGCGCCTGCTTTTACCAGCACGGGCCGGGAAAGAAAATCTCCGGAAATAAGGGGAATTTTATGCTCCGCACACCATTCGTCAAAAGTATCGGCCGGGCCCATATCCACACACACCACCGGAATTCCTCTGGCTTTGAAGGTTTCTGCCAGCAGTCTGCCTGTTCTTCCCACACCGCATACCACCACATGCTCTTTCTGCCATTTGGTTTTGAGAATCGGTGAAAACCGGAACAGGCAGGCAAGGGCAGACCACAGCGCGGAAATCGCGACCAGGGGGGCAAAAAAATAGATGAAAACAAGGGGTCTGCACTTTGGGAAACTGGGCAGATCATGTTCCAGAATAAAAAGCCGGAGCGTATAGTAAAAGGTTTCCAGAAGATTCAGTTCCGGATATTCGCGGGGAAAGTAATACATGCCGATGACAAACACTGTCATGACCGATCCGGACCACAGGAAGGTTTTCAGCACGGTTTTTTTTCTGCCGTTTGCCATTTGTCTGACCTTTCAGAAAAAATTGTCTTTTCAGATTCCGGCATATTGAATTGCAGGAACTCAGGGATTTGGAAACTGCTGATGTGCCGGTTTTGCGTTCTGAGGTTTCAGAGTCTGTTTCCTGAAACCTGGCACCCGGCATCCGGACAGTCCGGTATTTTAAGAACTTCCTCTTCCCTTAAAAGTTTTGAAAACTGTCAGGCTCTGCTGACATTTCAGAAGCAAACCTGACAAATCCGTCTGTTATGGGGAAGGAGTACCAGACTGCAGGTTCGGCTCAGGACATATGCCAAACTTTCAGTTTGAGACTCCGGACTTATGCAACTGTCAACAGAACCTGATGCGTTGCCAACTTTGGTTTTACGCGCTGAGATATACGGAAAAAACCGGATTTTTCCGAAGAATCCGGTTTTTGCAACTCACAGCTTCAAGGCTGGCAGATTGCTGATGTTCCGAAAGAATAAAAGCAGAGATTTTCAAATCCGTCACAGGAGACGCCTATTTGTGTTCAGCAGACTGATCCATTGGGATTCCGCCTTCCTGGGTTCCCTCAAAGGTATCTCCCTGAAACCGTCCTGTGTATGAGGTGTTGTTCGGGAACCACAGACGGCCAATCACGGTCTTGCCGTTTCTGAACTGTCCCTCAAAGCGTTTGCCGTCCGGATAGTTCATGACGCCCTGTCCGTCCGGCTTGCCGTTGACAAAATTGCCGGTATAGGTATGACCGTCCGGATAACGGAGAAAGCCCTGTCCGTGATAAAGATTGTTCTGAAAATGGCCTTCATAGTGTTTTCCCGTGGGATAGCGGCACACGCCGTATCCGCTGGGAAGACCAAAGGCAAACTGACCTTTGTATATTCTGCCGTCCGGACAGACCAGTTCCCCCTGTCCGTGGAACTGATTGTTCTGAAATTCCCCCGCATACTGTCGGCCATTGGAGAAAATCATGATTCCCTGCCCGTTGTATTCCCCATTCCGGAATTCCCCCTCATACCGTGATCCGTCAATAAAATACATAATTCCCTGGCCGTGGAATTTGCTGTCAACAAAATCCCCCATGTATTTCCTGCCATCAGCGAAGATGAAGGTTCCCTTTCCAAAGAATTTGTCATCCTTCATCATACCGATGTACTGATCCCCGTTGGGAAAGTTGAAAAAACCCTGACCGTTTACCCACTTCCCCTTGAAATATTCCGCATTGGCTGCGGAAGCCATGAAAACGGTGATCCCTGCAATCATCAGAATTTTTTTCAGTGTGTTCATTCTGTCCTCCTCATGTTCCGCAAGGGCCGGTTCTGAAACCGCCCTTACCGTATAATTAATGATTTCGGAAACAGTTCTGTATTTATTTTCATTATATCACCGAAATCTGTCTGTATCCAGAAAAATTGCAAAACCGTTCCGCTTTCTGCCTCTGTTTTTGCCTGTGTCCCTGATGTCCGCAGCAGGAAAAGTTGATCTTTGTCAGCATCATTGCTATGATGCTGCACAGCTTATCACATTTCACATTGCAAACCCCGCAGCAGAAAGGAGAAGAAAAAATGGAAGACAATATACTGGAAGCCATGAAAAAAGCTGCCAAACCGCTCAGGCCGGGAGACATTGCCAAAATGGTCGGAGCAGACAGCAAGGAAGTGTCCGCTGTGATTGCCAAACTGAAAAAAGAGGGAAAGGTGATTTCTCCCAGGCGCTGTTATTACGCTCCTGCCGGGGAATAAGGGTCTGTATCAATATAAACCCTCAGGGTTTCCGGACAGGAAAATTGTACAGGTTATTTTTTTACAAGCCCTAATGGAAATTCCCGTTGATGCACAGACAGGAGGATATCCCCCCTGTCTGTTTTTTTGCAGTTGCACATTCACAACGCAGAGGGAGGCATCAGGCCAGAGCTTTGGACACTATTTCATACACATGAACCGACAAATTCGGGGATTTGCATATGCGTTCCACCTGTTCTTTCATCCGCTGCGAGCGGCCGGATTCGTATTTTTTCCAGTGGTTGAAAACTCCGGCCATTCTTGCGGCAATCTGGGGATTGATCGTGTTGAGTTCCAGTATCCGGTCTGCCAGAAACACATATCCCTCTCCCGAAGGCCGGTGAAAGGCTCTGGGATTGTTTGCACAGAACGCGCCAATGAGCGCACGCACCTTGTTGGGATTTCTGATGGAAAACGCGGGATGCTGTGTCAAAGCCTTCACTGTTTCCAAAGCTTCGGGCAGCTGGGAACCGGCCTGAAGGGAAAACCATTTGTCCAGCACAAGGGTGTCGGATTTCCATTTTTCATAAAAACGCGCAGTGGCTTCCGCACGCTCCGGGCAGTCCATATCCGAAAGCACGGTAAGCGCGGCCAGTTCATCGGTCATGTTTCCGGCCTGCTGAAACTGCCGGTATGTCAGATCAATGATCTCCCCTGTTTCCAGTCTTCCCATATAGGTCAAAGCCAGATTCTTCAGACTTCTGCGTCCCACCGATGCCGGATCGGCCGTGTATGGACCTGTGTCCTGATTTTCCTGATAGATATTTTCAAAATCCTTTCTCAGTTTTTCTGCAATCTCACGCACGACAAAGCGCCGGACCTGAAATATGGCTTCCGGATCAATGGGATCGGTTTCACTCATGAGAATCGCGAGTTCTGAATCTGTCGGCAGGGTCAGGGCATGGGAAACAAAATATTTGTCCAGACCGGTATTGAGCAGGGTTTTGCGAAAGGCCTGCACCGGCATGTCATCCAGTTTCAGTTTTTTTCCTTTCTGAAACTCCCGCACCAGCCGGAGCATGGTTTTGGAAAACAGGCACTGACCTGCATCCCAGCGGTTGAATTCGTCTGTGTCATGGGCAAACAGAAAAGCCTGTTCCGCATCACTGTAACCGGCCCGCAGTTTGATCGGTGCGGAAAATCCCCGCAGTATGGACGGAACCGGCTCTTCCGGCACACTGACAAAGGTGAATGTCTGTTCAGCCTGACGCAGATGCAGAACTTTTGTGTGTCCGGGTGACTGATTCTCATTTTTGAGATCCAGGGGGATTTCCCGGCCTTTGGAAGCCAGCAGCCCCACAGCCACAGGAATGTGCATGGGCTGTTTTTCCTCTTTGCTGTCCGGCGTGGCCGGGCAGGTCTGACGGAAGGAAAGCGTGTAGGTTTTTCCGTTGGAATCATAGTTGCGTTCCACAAAAACATGGGGGGTTCCGGCCTGGGAATACCAGAGCATGAACTGGCCCAAATCCGCACCAGAGGCGTCCTGCATAGCGCTGACAAAATCCTCTATGGTGACAGCCTGCCCGTCATGGCGCTGAAAATACAGATCCATGCCTTTGCGGAAATTTTTCGGCCCGATAATCTGCCGGATCATACGGATGACTTCTGCACCTTTTTCATACACGGTGACGGTGTAGAAATTGTTCATTTCCATATACGAGGCCGGACGAACCGGATGCGCCATGGGCCCCGCGTCTTCGGGAAACTGGAAAGAGCGGATCGCGCGGACATCAGATATGCGTTTCACAGGCCCGGAGATCATATCTGCTGCAAATTCCTGATCCCGGAAAACGGTCAGCCCTTCTTTGAGACTGAGCTGAAACCAGTTTTTCAAAGTCACCCGGTTGCCGGTCCAGTTGTGAAAATACTCATGTGCGATCACCCGTTCAATGCCCCAGAAATCCATATCTGTGGCTGTGCGGGGATCGGCAAGAACATATTTGGAATTGAATACGTTGAGTCCCTTGTTTTCCATAGCGCCCATGTTGAAATCATTGACAGCCACGATCATGTAAATATCCAGATCATATTCCAGACCAAAGGTTTCCTCATCCCATTTCATGGATTTTTTCAGAGCCTGCATGGCATGGCCGCATTTGTCTTTGTTTTCATGCTCGGTGTAAATGCGCAGGGAAATCTCACGGCCTGAGCAGGTGCGAAATGTATCCTGCAGACAGAACAGATCTCCGGCCACCAAAGCAAACAGATAACAGGGTTTTTTGAAGGGATCTTCCCATTTGGCCCAGTGCCTTCCGTTTTCCATCTCTCCGGATGCAGTGAGATTGCCGTTGGACAGCAGCACCGGATATTTTTCCCTGTCCGCAGCAATGGTGCAGGTGTAACGGGACATGACATCAGGCCGATCCGGAAACCATGTGATTTTCCGGAATCCCTCGGCCTCGCACTGGGTGCAGAAAATTCCGCCCGCATAATACAGACCTTCCAAAGCAGTGTTGTCTTTGGGATTAATCTTTGTCTGTGTTTTGAGAACAAATTCCTCCGGCACATGGGCAATGGTCAGGCTTTTTTTGTCAATGATGTATGCTTCCCGCGGCAGGATTTTTCCGTCCAGTTCAACGGAAAGTGTTTCCAGTTCCCGGCCATCCAGAATCAGGGGCATGTTTTCATCCGCTGTTTCCGGATTGCGGCGCATATGCATCTGCGCACTGACAAGGGTTTCTGTTTCGTTGAGATCAAAATGCAGATCAATGCTGTCCACCCAGTACGCGGGCGGTTTATAGTCTTTGAGATGTTTTACGGTCGGTGTTTCCATCCTATCTCCATAGCAGATATTTTATTTTATTAAAAATCAGGCTATTGCAATATCCAAATATCTGGGTGGGCAGTTTTTATGTCCTTTGCAGACAAATCTGCAAGAGCTGTCCTGACCAAGAACTTTTTGCTGTTCACTGATGTTACGCGGCTGTTTCAAAAATCGGGAAGTCATGATTTTTCCGCGTCATACCGGCGCAAGCCGAAATCCGGTATTTTCAGGATGTTCCGGATACCGGCTTTCGCCGGTATGACGGTTATGCGTAACATCAGTTATTCCTATACAACAGTATCGGGATCATCCGCAAGACAAGAAAATCTCCGGAGTGCGAAAATAATGATGATGATACAATTTCAGAACCGACAGGGTATATTCCAACGACTGACATTTCTCAGCCTTTCAAAACTGATTGATAAATCCATCGGCGTCTGCATGTTAGCGGGAAGAGACAGCCGGATCAAAAGTCGTGATCATCACACAGACACTTGCCAACCTGCATTCCCAGTTTTTTTTTATAAAAATCAGTTTGCCAAAATCTACACAAAAAATTCAGGTTGGCATATAACCCAATTTCCCGGACGGCAAAAACATTTCAGGGATGCACTTCCGTGCATCCCTGAAAAAATTACCTGCATAACTGTTACATCCTGCATC
>CAZDIU010000264.1:0-7433 GCA_964505535.1 uncultured Desulfobacterales bacterium
AGAATCTGCTGCCGCATCAAAGATGGGAAGTCTGTCTGAAGTCCGCCATTTTGAATGCGGGGCCGCATTCAAAATTCATACACTGGATATCCGTTCCTTTTCCACATCCCATGACGCGGGGGATCCGGCCGGATTCACCATTTGCCGGAACAGAACCCGAATCGGGATTGCCACGGACATGGGCATTGCCACGAATGTGGTGAAAGAGCATCTGCGGGGCTGTTCCCTGGTGCTTCTGGAATCCAACCATGATCCGGCCATGCTGATGAACGGCCCCTATCCCTGGCATCTCAAACAGCGGGTCAAAAGCAGAACCGGACATCTGTCCAATGTGCAGTCCGGAGAACTGCTCCGGGAGATTCTGCAGCCCGGCCTCCGGCATGTCATCCTGGGTCATCTGAGCGAAAAGAACAACACGCCGGAAAAAGCCCTGGCCGCAGCAAAGGAGGCCATCAACGGTCACAGAATCGGGCTGAGTCTGGCTCTGCAGAATATGTGCGGAGAAGTGATCCGCATTCCCCCCAAACAATTCTGATGAAGGAGTCCCGAACCGGAAATACAGGACTGCGGGGGAATTCTTTCTTCTCTTTCCATTATCCCGGAACCGATGGGAAATTGAATTGCTCCTGACAATCTGCAATCAGAATTCCCGGTTCCGGTCTGTGCGGATTTTTTCAATGCACAGGAATCCTGCCGCTGTCACCATCATCAGCAGACTGCTCATGGCCATAGCCTGCCCGTAATTCATGGCGCCGGGGTGTCCCAGAAAACGGTATATGGCAATTGGCATGGTGGCTGTATGGGGACGGGCCGTAAACGCTGTGGCACCGAATTCCCCCAGGCTCACGGTAAACGCGAACACAGCAGCCATCAGCAATGCCCTTCGGATAATGGGCAGATCCACACTCCGCCAGACCTGCCAGGGATTTGCACCCAGCAGCGCGGCAGCTTCCCGCAGATTCCGGGGAATGCTCCGCAGCACAGGCAGGAGACTGCGCACCACAAAGGGAAAGGCCGCGAGCGTATGGGCAATGGGAACCAGCATCAGGGAGGTCCGCAGATTCAGGGGCGGTCTGTCCAAAGCAAGGATAAAACCGAATCCCAGCGTAACAGCCGAAGTGGAAAGGGGAAGCATGAACACCGGGTCCAGAAAGGCCGCGATTCGGCTGGCGGGTTTTGCCAGAAACACTGCGGCCATCGCTCCGAGAACGAGGGCCATCATCAGTGTGATTCCGGCAAATCCCAATGAATTCAGCACAGCCTGAACAGGCGGAATGAAGAAAAACGAGTCGTTTTCATTTTGAAACAGTGCGGCATAATAGGCAAAGGAAAATCCGCTTTCCGCAAACAGGGAGCGTGACAGCAGTGAAATCAGGGGGAAGCCGATAAAAAAAAGGATGAATACCGCATTGCCCCAAAGCAGAATTTTCTCAGAAAATGAAACCGCCTTCCGTTGCACTCTGCTTCCTGATTCCGGGTTCAGCGTCACTGAGATTTTCCGCTGAAAACCTGTGTAGATCCGCATCAGTGCAAAGGTGAAGAGAATCTGAATCAGAGAAAGCGCTGCTGCGGCAGGCAGATTGAAGAGATGAACAGCCTGCCGAAAAATTTCCACTTCAATGGTGGAAAAGCCGGGGCCGCCCAAAATCAGAATCACCCCGAAGCTGCTGAAACAGAAAACAAAAACCAGCAGCCCGGACGCGAAAATGGCAGGACAAAGCAGGGGAAGGGTGATGTGCCGGAACACTGTGAAGGGAGACGCTCCCAGCATCCGGGCTGCATCCCCAAGCCGGTTTTCCATCTGTGCCCAGAAACCGCCCACTATGCGGATGACAACACTGTAATTGTAAAACACATGGGCTGCAAGGATGATCCAGATTGTCCGGTCAAGGGAAATCTGAAAGGAAAATCCGCACCGGGAAATCAAAACATTTATCAGTCCGTCTGCTCCCAGCAGGGAGTCAAAAGCGGCCGCAACCACAACTGTCGGCAGGACAAAAGGAACGGTAATGAATGCGCACAGCAGTTTTTTTCCCGGAAAGCGGAACCGGGCAATCACAAAAGCTCCGGGAAGCGCCAGAACAAGAGTCAGGGCCGTAGAAACCGCTGCCTGCCAGAAGGTGAACCAGAGAAT
The DNA here is from genome assembly GCA_964505535.1 of uncultured Desulfobacterales bacterium. Lineage (GTDB taxonomy): Bacteria > Desulfobacterota > Desulfobacteria > Desulfobacterales > Desulfococcaceae > JAABRU01. The sequence goes on from CAZDIU010000264.1 coordinate 2,135, forward strand.
GCGTCCGTAATATGCACTGCCAAACACTTTCCGGAACACATCAGACTGCCATTGTCCTTCAGGCATGAGACTGAGCAGGAAAATTTTTGTCAGGGGATAAAAATAAAACAGGATCAGAAAAACAAGGGGCGGAACCAGAATCAGCACCCGGGCGGCAGAGGAAAAAGCCTTTCCTGACGGCCGGCTGGAATTTTTCATAAAAACGGCTGTGCAAAGCTGGTCTGGGGAAAACAGCAAGTGCTTACCTCAGCACGGTTTCTGTCCAGGTCTGAATCCACTGGTCCCGGCCCCTGTCAATCACATTCGGAGAAATCACAGCCGGTTTTTCCGTAATCACAGCATGTTTGACAAAAACTTCCGGCAGTTTTGCCGAAGAATTGGCCGGAAACATGAACATTTGCAGGGGAATGTCTTCCTGAAACTGCGTATCCAGCAGAAAATCCATCAGGCTCCGTGCCAAATCCGGATTTTTTGTCCCTTTCAGAATCCCGGCAAATTCAATCTGACGGAATGCGGATTCATTTCCTGTCACTGCCGCAGTTGGCGCATCTTCCTGTTTTTTCTCCGCATAATGAACTTCAGCAGGGGGACTGGATGCATAACTGACCACAATGGGCCGAGTTCCTTTGGATGCTGCGGTGAAATGCCACCAGTAGGCCTGTTTCCATCCGTCCACCACCAGCACCTCATTGGCACGCAGGGATTTCCAGTAATCAGGAAATGCCTTTTCTCCAAAACGGGCCACAGTGCTCAGCAGAAAAGCCAGTCCGGGCGAAGAGGTGGCCGGGTTTTCCACAACCGTGAGACCTCTGTATTCAGGAAGAATCAGATCTTCCAGACTTTGGGGCGGTTTGACACCTTTTTCCGCAAACCATTTTTTGTCGTAGTTCAGACAGACATCCCCGAAATCCACAGGCAGCAGGCGGTGTTGGGCATCCAGTTTCAGATGATCAGGTATTTTCGCGAGCAGGGGAGAGGCATAGGGTTCAAAAATATCCTCCCGGAGCGCACGGCTGAGAAAGGTGTTGTCCACACCGAAAAACACATCAGCCAGGGGATTGTTTTTGGACAGAATGGCCTGATTCAGGGCAGCGCCCGCATCCCCGGATTTGAGAAAACGGACTTTTGCCTGATGTGCGGTTTCAAAGACAGCGACAATCTCTTTGCTGACACTGAAACTGTCATGGCACATCAGGGTTATTTCCCGAATTTCTTCCGCATATGAAATGCAAAAATCCGCACACAGGCAGAGCATCACCCATGCAATTATGACAGCAGTTTTTTTCATCATTCCTTCCTTTCCGGCACTTGTTGATATTTGTGGGGGCGGATTTGAAAGCTGCTTTTTCTGCTTTCAGTTTCACATTGAGTTTCCGGACATAATTGGTTTGCCTGTCTGCTGCAACAACTTTAAAAAAATATCCCCAGACGATCTGAAGCAAAATTCTGGAAAAACCCAGACAGAGTTATCCTATTGGTTCTTCAATCTGTTTTGCGGAAACTCCGGATTCCGGCATTCGCCGGAATGATGTCATGCCTGCGAAAGCAGGCATTCGGAAAAATTTCCCGCAAAAATCCTTGAAAAACCATAATATTTTTTAATCCGGATTTTGTCAATATTTTTTCATAACTTATTATATTTTATATATTTTGACAAAATATATAATGAATGGTATGCTGAAAGTGTTTGTCAGAACTGTTCATGGAAAAGCAGCATCCAGGGGTTCGGAACAATCCTGCGGTGTATCCGGATGCAGAAAGTGTGAACAAAGGTGAATTTCAGGTAGACGTGGGCAAGGCAATTCTGGTATATCAGAAATACTGGGAAAAATTCAAAGCAGGACAATAAAACATAAGGAGGTTTATTATGGCAAAAGCCAGAGACACCAAAAAGGAAGAGAAGAAAAAACCGGCAAAGAGCAAAAAGGAAAAGAAAAAAGAAAAGCAGGAAAAGAAAAAGGAATAATTCTTTTCCCCTGCGCGTTTTTTTCCTTTTATGCCGTAAAACAGGCAGTGGCAGGGCGGGCTCCCTGCCCGATCTGCTGCTGTCTGCATGCGGATGCCCGTCAGAGAAACAAAAGCCGCTGAAAACTCCTGCTCCTCATTATCCCCAACGCCAAGGATATACCATGAAAAAAAAATATGCACTGTTCCCTGTTCTGACAGCCGCCCTGCTGTTCTGCGCCGCGGGGCCGAATGTTTTTGCGCAAAAGGAAAAAACAGATTTCCGGCTCCAGGTGCTTCACAGTTCTGACAATGAATCCTCTTTTCAGGACCCTGACACGCTGGAACCCAAAATTCTCCATTATACAGCCATCGTGGAAGGACTGCGGAAACTCGCGCAAAAAGAGAACATGGCTTCCCTTTATGTCACTGCCGGAGATCATACCCTGCCAGGGCCTTTTTATGACGCGGCGGCACAGGTGCAGAGATTTGGCGCGAGGGGCATCGGAGATATTGAAATCTTCAATGCCACAGGACTGGCAGCCAATGGCATGGGAAATCATGAATTTGACGGCGGCATTGAAGATTTTGCCCGTATGCTGCACAAAGCCCGGTATCCCTTTGTTGCTGTGAATCTGGATTTCTCCCATGTCCGTCTGCCTGAAGGGGTTCCGGCCATCCGCATTGGCAAAGATGCGGGAAGTGCGGAGGAGAACGCGGGAAAGGTGGTGCGGAGCGCGTATGCGGAAATCGGAGGAGAAGAAATCGGCATCATTGGCCGGGCTCCGGCTGATTTTTTCAATGTCATCAAAGATCCGGATGTCACACTGCCGGGACTGGATTTTTTTGGCGGCCGGAATCCGGAAAACGGTCAGCCCCTTGTCTCGGCCACTGCACTGGTGCTCGAACAGGTGAAACTTCTGGAAGCACAGGGAATCAACAGGATCATCCTGCTGGATCATTCCCAGGATTACACCAATGATCCCCTTTCCGTGCGTCTGCTCCGGGGAATTGACATCATTGTCATGGCCGGAGCCACCGGTTTTATGGCACGCTCCAGTGCGGACGGGCCTTTCAATCTGCTGCGAAAGGGGGATTCCCCTTTGGGCACATACCCGGACATCCGGGAAGACAGTGAGGGCAGAACTGTTCTGATCGTGAACACGGATCAGCACTACCGCTATGCAGGCAATCTCATGGTGACATTTGACGGAGAGGGTCATATCAAAGACATTGATCCCCGCAGCGGCCCTGTGGCGGCTTCAGCAGAGGGGATTGCAGCCTTGGAGAAGGTTCTGGGGCAGTCTCTTTCCCCTCCTGTTGCAGTGCAAGAGATTTTCAATGATTTGAAGAAAACGAAAATGATTGGGGAGCAGTTTCAGACCCTCGGCGAAACAGCAATCCCGCTCAACGGTGTTCGTGCAGATGTCCGTTCCCGTGAAACCAATCTGGGGCATCTGACAGCAGTGTCAGCCTTATGGTATGCCCGGCAGGTGCTGGCAGACAAAGGCCCGGACATTGCCCTGAAAAACGGGGGCGGCATACGGGACAGCATTCCCGGCCCCCATATCACCCGGATGAGCATTGCGGCTGCGCTGCCTTTTGACAACAAAATGGCAGTGGTGGAACTGAAAGCTCCGGAACTGCTTGCCGTGATGGAAAACGCGGTCAGCCGCTATCCTCATAAAGATGGCCGTTTTCCCCAGATTGCGGGAATGATGATGAGCTTTGACCCGGACAAACCCGGCATATCGGATCAGATCGTCATGGAGAAACCTTCACGGATCAAAGAACTGCGTATTGTCCGTGCAGACGGAAGCACGGATGCTCTGGTGGAAAATTTTGAACTCCGCGCAGAAACGGAGCGCAGTTTCAGGGTGGTGACAAATGATTTTCTGTTTACCGGCGGCGATGGGTATCAGGCACTCAAGGCAGCGCAGGAACGGGGAAAAGAGATGCTGGAGCTTCGGGAGCAGGAGATTCTGGCCCGGTATATCCGGGAAGTCATGAAGGGAAACGTGAATGTTTCTGATCCACTGGAAAAACCGGCAGTTGTGTGTTTAACGCACTGATTGTCTGTTAAAAAAGCAGTGCTTTGTCAAGTTTGATTTTGTGAGTTCAACTGTGCAGAAAAACCGGATTTTTTCGGAAAAATCCGGTTTTTTGCAACTCACAGATTCAAGGCTGACAGAGCAGTAGCAGGGTGTGCAAAATCGCTGTCGGAAATTCGGTTCGCCCTGTACAGAAAGCGCTTTTGCCCACCCTGCCTACTGATGGTCTCACCTCTGCATTGCCCGGATTCGGGCTGCCCGTTTATCAATTTTTTCAGCTTCTTTCACCCGTTTTGTTGCCCGGTAAAGCTCGGCCATATTCTCAATGCTTGTGGCCACATTGGGATGGTCAGGGCCAAGGGCCTTCTCCCAGATTGCCAGCGAGCGTTTGTAAAGCGGTTCTGCCTGCGTATATTGGCCTTGTTTATCGTAAAGCAATCCCAAGTTGTTCAGGCTCTTGGCCACATCCGGATGGTCAGGGCCGAGGGACTTCTCCAAAATCGCCAGTGAGCGTTTGTAAAGCGGTTCCGCCTGTGCATACCGGCCCTGTGTGTCGTAGAGTAAAGCCAGATTGTTCAGGCTTACGGCCACATCCGGATGGTCAGGGCCTACATTTTTTTCTGCCACTTCAAGTGCTTTTTTGGCAACAACAACCGCCCGGTCATATTGCCCATTCTGATAGAGTGACCTCACCTCCTGATTGAGGGTTTCCCATTCAATTCCTGCGCCCTGAGCGAACACCTGCGGTACTGCTGATAACAGGATCATCAGCAAAGCTATTGCCACTTTCACTGTGCATTTCATTGTTTTTCCGTCCTTTCTTACGGTTGCGCCCTGCAATAAGCGGGACAGTTTGGTTTTTAAAACGCATTGCTGTGTTTCTGTGCCTTTTGACGTGTCTGTGCATCATTTTCAGCCTGAATTTCGGCATTCATGGCTTTCCGGGCGGATGAATCCTCAAAAGTCAAATACGTTGTTGTCTCCAGCCAGCCCCTGCCCTGTGAATCCGGGACAACCGCAGGGGTTGCCCCTACAGTAATTCCGGGCAGCCAGGTTGCCCATGCAGTAATCAGTATCAGAAGTACCATTACCTCTGTGGTCACGCCGTGCCGTGTGAGAAGTATCGCAAGCTGTGTGTTGATGGATTCTTGTCTGTTTCGATGGGTTTGTGTTATCATTACAGTTCGTTATGAATAAACCTATGAAAAAACATAGGGTTGCATCATGGCGGCTGTGCTGAAAATTATGAACTGATGTTACGCCCTGTCGTCATACCGGCGAAAGCCGGTATCCGGAACGGGTTG
>CAZDIU010000265.1:0-7380 GCA_964505535.1 uncultured Desulfobacterales bacterium
TCAAAAAACCGGATTTTTTTGAAAAATCCGGTTTTTCTGAAAAATTTGTGTTTCATGACAATTCGCCATTGAGTTTATGCAGTTCAGTCATTTTTTTCCCAATGCCGCTGAACTGGCACCCCTCCCTGAGGGAGGGGAACAGCGGGTTCACCCGGCGCTGAAAAATCGGCGGTATTGCATTAAATCAATGGGGAATCGGTATCAGATCAATGGAGAATTGGTATCAATATCATCAGATCGGGCCGAAAATCATCTATCCGGAGTCCCTGACCGAAAGTTTGGGACTCTGCATTTTATGCCGGACTTTCAGTCCCGCACTCCGAAAATTCCCTGATCTGATGACACTGAGGCAGAGTGTGGAAACAGGAGATGAATATGGTATAAATTCAATGGTGATTTGGTATCAGTTTTCGCTTTTTTCCTGCAAGTTGCATGACTCATGACAGAAAAGCACAGACATTCTTCAGACACTGAAACCGGTTTGGCATACGATCCGACCAGAACGATATGGAAATGTTGCTTCCAGACAGAGCGCTTGTTCATCTGATGCTGCACATTGCGGTTCCGGCCCTGGCTGCCCGGCTGTTCTGCAGAAAAGATTTTCTTCGGGCCTGGGGCATTATGCTTGCCACAATGCTTGTGGATGCGGATCATCTTTTTGCAGACCCGGTTTTTGATCCGAATCGCTGCAGCATCGGTTTTCATCCTTTTCACAGTGCTGCGGCTGTCGGCATGTATGCCCTGATGACCTTTGTTCCGCTGTCCAAAAATTTGCGGACAGCCGGGCTGGGACTGCTGATCCATATGGTTTTGGACGGGTCAGACTGCCTGTTCATGAAATAAGGGCATCATCACAGACTGCGGGCAGGTGATCAGGCGTTGGCCGGTTCCTGTAAACCCATAAAGGGTCTGTCAAATAAATTCTTTTGCATCAGAAATCCGCACAGGAGTGCCAAACGTTCGCCTGAGCGTTCGACTGAACTCACGCCGAAATCTCACGTCGAAGCCTGAAAGTTTGGCAAAACCCGCAGAGAGGACAGTTCCAAACTTTCGGTTTGGACTCCCCAAAATGTCAGGAAACCTGGGAAAGCGAATTAAACAACCTCCGTCACTCCGGCGAAAGCCGGAGTCCGGAACAGACTGAAATTAATGGATTCCGGCTTTCGCCGGAATGACGAAGAAGTGGAAGTTGTTTACTTTTCATTCCTTGATGAATGGACAGACCGGTAAGCAGAGCTTGGCAGTTGACTGATTTCTGACTGGCAGCATTTCCCCGGAACTCACTGATTCCTCTGTGGAAAATTTCCGATGTGATGTCAGTCAGAATTGAACTGCTGCCCAAAGTTTTTCAGTGCTGCAACCGCATTGGGATATTCTTCCAGCAGGGCAAATATCTTTTCAATGTCATAACTGTCGATATGCAGCAGCAGATCCGATCCGTATCCGGACAGTCTTCCAATCCCGTAATGCTCACCGATTTCTCTGATTTCTTTTCCAAATTCCCTTATATCCGGAATATACTGTTTCCGGCGCACATTCTGCCATTTTTTCATCCGATCCTCCAGATGCCTGACAATTTCAGGAATTTTCTCCAGGAGATGGGGAGGATAATTTTCCTGCCTATCCGATGAGGCATCCTGCGGATATCTTTTTTCAGCTTTTTCCGAATACGGCAGAAAACGTCCCATGGCACAAAACAGAACCGCCCTTTCCACGGGTTTTGTCACATAACCGTCAAAACAGCTTTGCTGTATACGCTCTTTTTCAGCCTTCATGGCCGAGGCCGTCAGCGCTATAATGGGGATATGCTTCAGTGCCGGATCATTTCGGATTTTTTCCCTTGCCTCAAACCCGTCCATGACCGGCATTTTGATGTCCATGAGAATCAGGTTCGGCAGGTTCTGCCGTGCGGATGCCACCCCTTCCTCGCCGTTTGCCGCGGCAAACACCCTCAGATTTACCGCCGTCAGCATCTCCTGTATCAGATGCCGGTTCATTTCATTGTCATCCACCACCAGCACTGCCGCTTCCCGGAAAACAATGCTGTCCGCGTCAATTGTTTTTTTGTCGGGTGCAAGGGCGGATCCGGCGGCAATGGCCACATCGCGCAGCAGTACGCTGAACTCTGTTCCCCGGTTCACCGCACTCTTGACGGTGATGATCCCGTTCATCATTTCCACCAGATTCCGGGTAATGGTCAGCCCCAGACCCGTCCCGCTGTACCCTCTGCTGTTCTGGCCTGAAACCTGGGTAAATGCCTCAAATATTTCATCCAGGGCATCCGCGGGAATTCCGATGCCCGTATCAGCCACTGTGATTTTGAGATTCACCCGGTGCATATCCGCAGGGATGTCCTCCTTCCGCACCGAAAGCCGGATATGTCCTTTCTCCGTGAATTTCACCGCATTCCCTGCAAGATTGACCAGGATTTGGCGCAGGCGGATTTGATCCAGCATCAGCCCTGCCGGAATATCAGGGGCTGTATCTGTGAAAAAAGCGATTTTTTTCCGGGAGCATTCCAGTTCAAACACCTTCCGGATTTCCTCAATCAGGGCAACCGGGCCAACCGGTTCCGGATTCAGTTCCATTTTTCCTGCCTCGATTTTGGACAAATCAAGAATGTCATTGATGAGAGTCAGCAGATTTCTTCCGCTGATCATAACGGAATCCAGATACTGCCGGTGCTTTGGATCGGTAATCTCTGATCGCAGCAGGTCTGTGAAACCAATCACCGCATTCATGGGAGTGCGGATTTCATGACTCATATTGGCCAGAAAACTGCTTTTGGATTTGGAGGCCAGTTCCGCACCTTCCTTCGCAATTCTCAGCTCCACGATTTCCTGCAGCTGGCGGGTGATGATCCGCACCAGTCCGAACAGGGCAAAGAACAGTGAGACAAAAACAGCAAGCATCACAGTGATATTCAGAAAGGTCAGGCGTCTGATGGGGTGCAGCAGACTTTCCTCCTCTGCGGTGACCCCCACAGTCCATCCGATTTTCCGCGACATTCTCAGTGCGGTGATATATTTTTTTCCCTGAAAGGAATACTGTATCAGACCATTGCCTTTTTCCCTTTTGTCTGACCGGGGAAAATCCCTGTTGATATTGAATTTCAGAATTTTTGCTCTGTCCGGATGTGCAATGACCAGCCCGTCTTTCCTGCACACAAAAGCATATCCTTTTTGACCTATTTTCACTGTATTGATAAAATTTTCATTGAAATAGGACACAGACACAACAGCGCAGACAGCGCCCACGATCTCATTTTCCATGAACAGGGGGCCGGACGCGACAAAAACCGGAAAATCTGTAAGGGCACTGGCATACACATCCGAAAGATAGAATTCTCCGTTCATGGCAATTGAAAAATATCTCTCAGCACTGATATTCAGACCAGTTTCATTTTCATCCGAACTGGATACAATTGTGCCCTCACAGTCTGCAACCATGATTTTTTCATAATAGCCATAATCAGCCGGAATCTTTTTCAGCAGTCTGCCCGCGGGTTCCCTGACCATCTCGCCCAGCAGTTCCTGAACCACTGTGGTCAGTGTGGCATCGCTGCTCCAGTAAAGAAAATTGAGACGGATATTCTCGATGGCCTCATCCATAGGCCGCACAATGGCCTCTGCCTGATGCACCAACTGCTCTGAAATGGAATTCAGAAAGGTTTCCTCAAAACGGAGATAGTGAACAGCATTGGGGATGACCATTCCCAGAATGATCAGTGCCATTGTGGGGAGGATAAAGCGGCTTCGGAGGTTCCATTTATGGGTGTTCATGTCATGATATCTCAGGTGCAGGGTCTTTCAGTGCCAATTTTCAAGGGGCAGGTCACAGATTCGGTTTTCAGTGCATTTGCTGACAGTTTATGCCTGACGCCGGACACTTGACACCTGAAACCTAATATGGCGGCAGCAGTCTGCGAAAACCGTGAGCAAGCACAAGGCAGAGAAAAAACAGATTGCGGGGAAGAATGCCGGGCCGGAAATATTTCACAGGTGCGCTGTCGGACAGATTCCGGCTCTTTTCCTCCAGCCGGTCTGCAATCTCCCGGAGAACAGCAATGGAACGGGGCCATTCCCATATGCCTTCCACCCAGTCTTTGGGAATGCCGCTTTCACCGGTCACGGCTCCGGCCAGTGCCCCGGCAATGGCTCCGACCGTGTCTGTATCCCCTCCGCAGTCCAGCACGGAAGACAGGGTGGTTTCAAAATCCCCGAAATGCCGGTACCAGGCATATACAGCCACAGGAACCGTATGACACACATATCCGGAAATGCCGCTGGAAAGTCCCAGCATATCGGCAAAATCACATACGGACAGATCCCGCACAGCAGCCTGGGTCATCAGCCCTCCAAGTCCCTCCCATCCGGCATCCTCTCCTTTGCCTGCTCTTGTCACCATGTCTGAAAAATCTTTCACATCCGGACGCTGCACAGGATTTTTCATGATAACCCAGGCAGCAGCATCGGCCACGATTTTTGCTCCGATAATCGCTTTGGGGTCGCTGTGGGTCAGCCGGGCGCAGACATGGACAAAGGCATCCCTTGCAATCATATCGGAGGAAAAGAAGGCTCCCACAGGAGCGGATCGCATGGCAGCGCCGTTTCCTGCGGAAAACACACCGCTTCTGTCAGGAGGAAAACCCGTCCACAGCAGCAGAATGGAACGGAGCGTGGCCCATCCAATACCTGCGGGCAGAGAAAGAAACCACCATTTCAGACATCCTGCCAGCCGTTTGGCAAACTGTTCAGGAGAATCCGGATGTGCGATCAGACTTTGAGCCACAAACACGGTATGATCAGTATCATCGCTGACCATTCCCCGGCCAAACAGAAAACGGTGCCGCCATCTGCCGGGAAAAAGTTTCCTGCCGCGTCTGCGGGAAATTCCTTCAGCCGGAAGCCCCAGAGAATCTCCCACAGCCGTACCGAGAATCATTCCTCTGAATCTGTCACGACGGTCGTGCATGTTCCAGTCTCCTTTTCTTCAGAGTTAAAACATTCCTTGCCAGGATTTTCAACTGCCCGATCCGTTTTCCCCCTTTTCAGTCTCCGACCTCACTGCCATTAAGATAAGCTGTCCCTTTCCCTTTTTCCTCCGGCCAGAATCTCCGGAAGATTGTGCTGAGAGCCTCCAAGGGAAAGAAGGACGCCCGCATATCCTGCGTGTTTCATCCCGGCTGTCAGTTCCGCAGCCATCTGCACACATTCCCCTTCCCTGTCTTTGGCTTTCATCAGACGTTTAATCAGATCATTGGGGATATGAATATGGCGCACATTGCGCTCAATATACCGGGCCATGCCCAGGGATTTGAGGAGAAGCACCGAGGGAATGATTTTTGCCCTGCCTGCGGCTCTTTCCCGGAACGGAATGAGAAGGCTGAGATCAAAGATCGGCTGGGTGATGAAAAATTCAGCGCCTGCACCAATCTTTTTCTCCATTTCCGTGAGTTCCGCTTCCAAGTCTTCTCCGCCGGAACTTATTTTCAGGGACGCCCCGACCCGGAACACAGGGGTTCCCCTCAGTTCCGCACCGGACATATCCGATCCTTTCCGGAGTGTGCCGATGACTTCCAGCAGTTCCGTGGTGCTGATGTCGCTCACAGCCGGGGTCTGATGATGGTCTCCCAGCGCGGGAGACTCCCCTTCGGTCACAATGACCGCAGGAATGCCGCATGCGCCCGCTCCAAGCAGATCCGCCTGCAGCGCCAGCCGGTTCCGGTCACGGGTGCAGATCTGCATTGCTGTTTCCATTCCTTTTGCCGCAAGAATCATGGCTCCGGCCAGGGCACTCATCCGCATCACGGCATTGTTCATTTCGCTTATGACAAAAGCATCCACCCTGTCTTTGACCTGTTGAGCATTTTCAAGCATTGCGGAAATATCGCTTCCTTTGGGAGGTTCCATCTCTGTCAGGACAGCAAACTCTCCGGCATCCAACCTGTTTTTCAGACTCATCTCATACCTCTCTTTCAGGAATTGTGAAAATATGGAAAAGATTCTTTGACATTATGAACTGATCTTATGCAGCTCTTCCAAGAATCAGGAAGCTGTCTTTCCGGCCTGTCATTCGGGCCAAAGCCGGAATCCAATGGATTCAAATGGTTCCGGACACCGGCTTTCGCAGGTGTGACGATGATGGCATAATATCAGTTATGAATAAAATGCATTTCCCAGACACTGTGTGTTTGCATACCGGTATACAGCCGGGAACAAAAAAACAAATATGTTGACAGGAACACAATTAACAGGTTGACTCCATCAGGCATTTTCCCCTATATTTCCAAAAGTCAGGGGAATGTTGCTGTGGAAGTGAAAAGAATATCTGTCCGAAAAACCCGGATGCTTTTTTGGAAGATGATCTTTTCCCCAAGAACTGTATACTACATTGTCTGTCTTTTGACAAAAGAATCATGGGAATATTTTACAACCGAAAAGGAGAAGAAAAATGGTAAGAACGGAAATCTCTCTGTTTCTGCACAATGTGCCGGGGGAACTGGGAAAACTGGCCTCCCTTCTTTCCGCGGAAGGAATCAATATTGATGCCATCACCATACAGGACGCGTCCAGTTATGTGCAGACCCTGTTCCAGGCCAGAGGCAAATCCCTCAAGCGGATTGCCTCCAGTGCCAGTTACAATTCCATGCGCAAAGACTCTGCGGAATTTGCGCTGATCCGGCTTCTGGTTGACCAGACCGAGAAGGCTGTGGAACTGCTTACGCAAAAAGATTATCTGTTTGACACGGTTCAGGTCATAGCCATCCGACTGGAAAACCGTCCCGGAGAGCTCGCGAAAATCACCACAAAATTCGGAGAGGCCGGGATCAACATCAACTATGTTTACGGTTCGGTTTCAGCCCCGGATGAAAAATGTCTTTTTGTGTTCTGCCCGGAGGATATTCAACTGGCATCCCAAATCTTTGACAGATAAGGGCATCCGCTGTATTGTCCCGCCGGGGTCAGCAGCATGTCTGACCCCGGCGGGACATGTTTCCTGTTCTGACCGTTTTTTATCCCTCATTCCGAAGCAAGACCGAATCCTGCAGTTTCAGAGAATTGGAGACAGAGGTTTTCACCGGTATGAAAAAAGCTGCGTATGCTGATCCAATTTTGTTTTTTTCGGCACGAACATTGCTTCTGTCATTCCGGCGAAGGCCGGAATCCAGCCTTTTCAGTCTGTTTTCAGTTCCGCCCCCTGTCTGGATTCAGCGGTTTTCGCCGGAATTATGAAAAAATCAAAAAAACTTCGATAGTGGTTCAAATCGGTTGATGATGCAGAAAAATGATGATGCAGAAAAAAACACTCCCCTCCCTTGAGGGAGGCAGGGCTGTTAAGTTCTTTAAAAATTCCCCTCCTGAGAGGCAGGGCTGTCAG
>CAZDIU010000266.1:0-7354 GCA_964505535.1 uncultured Desulfobacterales bacterium
AGCGCAGGAATACGATCGGCAAACCGCCAATATTATGAAACTCTGGTAAATTAAGGACAGACATATGAATGTGACAGTCAGTCAGCAGGGAACCTGTGTACGGATGACCCTGGAGGGGGATATTGATGAACACGGGGCTGAAGCCATGAATGCACGGTTTCAGGAACTGGCAAGGGAATCCTTTTCCGAACTGGTGCTGGATTTCAGAAAGGTGAAGTATATCGGCAGTTCCGGAATCGGTCAGTTGATTCTGTTTTACAAGGAGACAGCGCCGTTGGGCATAAAGGTGCGGATTGAAAATGTGTCAAAGGAGATTTATGATCTGCTCCTGGATTTGGACATCAACAAGGTGATTTCCATTCATCAGTGAAACAGGGGGAAGTGTGAAAGCAGGGCTCCCATCCTGTTTTCACGTTCCCGATCTCCAAAGCAGAAACACGCTTTCCAGATGTTCGTGTGCCGGAGCGCATGAACTTGGGCAATGTTCATGCCCGATTTGATCCCTCACCGTCTGCCTGACTGAGCTGCAAACCCGGCATATGCCAACTTCCTGCCCTTAATGAGAAAATCTGAGGATGAGGGCTGTCAGACATTCATGCTGGCATTTCGAATTTTTCTCCCTGCAATCCCCACCCATCCTTCTTTTTCCCGGACTTCGGCAATTTCAAAACCGAGCTTTTCCATTTTCTGCGTCACCTTTTCCCGGTTTTCCGAAATAATGCCGGAGCAGATGAACATCCCCTTTTCATTGAGCAGTGCAGGAACGCTGTCAGCAAGGATCAAAATGACATCTGTAAGAATATTGGCAATGATCAGATCAAAGCGCTGCTGCACTTTTTCCGCAAGATGTCCGGTCATGACGGTGAACCGATCCGGGGCAATCTGATTGAGCAGCAGATTTTTCCTGGCAATCTCCACAGCCACCGGATCATTGTCAATGCCCCATAAATTCCCGGCTCCCAGTTTGGCTGCGGCTGTGAGCAGAATGCCTGATCCTGTTCCGATGTCCAAAAGGGAATCTCCGGGATGCAGATATTTTTCAATCAACTGAATGCACAGGGAGGTGGTGGGATGGGTTCCTGTGCCAAATGCCATGCCCGGATCGATCTCCAGCACAGTTTCCCCCGAATTCGGCACATACTCCCGCCAGGTGGGTTTCACCACAATATTTTCCCCCACTTTTTCCGGCCAGAAATACTCTTTCCAGGATTCGGCCCAGTCCTCCTCATCCATTTCCTGAAAAAGAATTTGGGTGGCAATACCTGATTCCGCGGCCAGCCGATCCAGTTCTGCCCTGATTTTGCGGATGCTGTCCGCAAAGCGCTCATCTTTGGGAAAATACGCGGAAACTGAATCTGCCTCCGGAATCTTTTCCGCACCGTCAGCCCAGTCCGCGTCCTCATCCGGAACCGTGCTCTCCACAGCCACGCCCTGCAGTCCAAAGGCGTAAAATATATCAGAAATCAAATCAACTGCCAGTTCCCTGTCAGGATGTTCAAAAACCACTTTTACCTGTGTCCATTTCATGATGCAGCTTCCATGTTTCAGGTTTTGAGATTAAAATTTCCCCATTTTTCCTTTGGCGGATTGAAATAGCCAAACCCCAGATCCGGGAAGGTGCTGCGGATACGGTTCAGCAGCGTTTTCATTCCCAGGGGCGGTCTGTGGGACGCGGCCGCATTCATTGCTGCCCAGTATTTGACCGGATCATAATTGAGATTGCGCCACTGAATAAAATGAAGCGGATGTGCCTTGCGGAAATTCACAAACGCGGCAGACTCTTCGGGTGTGTCGGTAAATCCGGGACAGTTGAGATAATTGACAGATACGAATTTTTTCATTCCCAGTGCCAGATCAATGCTTTCTGTTACATTGGAAAAGCTGTATCCCGCGGGACGGAACCAGGCATTGTAGCAGGGTTCCCGGACACTGTTCATGCTGACGCGGATGCTGTCCAGTCCCGCGTCAAAAAGTCGTCTGAGAACATCAGCCTTGCTGGCATTGGTGTTCATGTTGATGGTTCCCTCTGCCGTTTGCGCACGGATGATCCGGATGGCCTCTTCAATGACATCAGCCGCGAAAAGCGGATCTCCCTCACAGCCCTGTCCGAAACTGACCACAGCGCTTTTCACCCGTCTGATATGGGTCAGCGCCACCTCTGCAATATCGGATGGTGACGGAGTAAAGGAGATTCTTTCCTGACTGGAAGGAATGCGTTCATTTTTTTGCAGGGAAATGCAGCCCAGACATCTTGCATTGCAGGATTGGGAGGTGGGCAGCGGCGCTTCATAGCGTGCCAGAAAAAAATTTTTGCCTGCCGGGCATCCGTATTCCAGCGCACATTTTTCCAGATGTTCCCGCAGCCGGTTTTTGGGCAGGATTTGCCGCATCTGCTCCACTCCGGCCACCACCTTTTCCCCCTGCATCTGCCGCAGATCCTGCCGCGGCTCTGTATCCACCTGTATCAGGGCAGAGCGGAATCCGTCCTTGTGCCACCCCACGGCTCCGTATGAAAAAAGCGGCAGACAATCCTCCCGAAGATTCTCCCGGTACGCGCTGATATACGTATTTACATAACCCGGAGAATTGAAGGCCGCGACCGGAAACAGCGGCTCGCCCGGTGCATAGGGATTTTCTTTGATCACTTCTGCAATGCCGGTTGCAATATTGTACAAAACCGGACTTCTGTGGGGGAGATACATGAGTTCACTGCCAAAGGGCATGGGAACCGTGTTTTCCGTGCGCAGAGGCATAAGCAGCGCATCGGCCATGCCCATGGCTGCGTACCCTTCCAGTTCAAAGATTTCGCCGGATGCACTGGCGGCAAGGGCTGTGAGCCATTCGATTTTTGGCCTGGGTTTATGATTTCGGGATGCAGGCTTTTTTGTCAATTGTCTGTGATTCACCCCGGTTTTCAGGTTCCGGTTTTTCGATTCTTTCAAAACGATCTCTTTCTCACTTGGCAGTGACAGATAAAACTATACAATTCAAAGAGGTTATTCATATGGTTGTTTGATCCGTCCCATTCTCTGTCATTGATTTGCTGCAATGCTTTCCTTTTCTGACCGCGGTTCAGCGGAGTGCCAAACGTTCGGCTGATCTCACGTCGAAGCCTGAAAGTTTGGCACCGGATATGAACGCGTTTCATTCTTCCAGATTTTCAGTTGGGGAATCTTTTTCCCGTGTCAGCGGCATCGGTGCAGAGTGCGGGAACGGCAGGCAAATATTGTAAAAAATCAATGGCGATTTGCCATATTCATCCTGTCTGTTCATACTTATTCGTTTTGCCGGATTTTTCCGATGATTTCCTCCACTGTTTTCTCCCCTTCCTCCGCCGGAATCTGGCAGGTTCCCACCTGCAGATGGCCGCCTCCGCCGTATTCGGACATCAGACGTCCCACATCGGTCCTGCAGCTTCGGTTCAGAATGCTGTGGCCGCAGGAAATGACAATCCGCTTTCTGTCCGCACCCGGCATCAGACGGATTTCAACATTCTGTTCCGGAAACAGCACATAGGAAAAAAAGCGGTTTCCGGCAAAAATCATGTCCTCATCAAGCAGATTGGTGACAATGACATTTCCCCTGATTTCACAGCAGCGCTCCAGCATTTTTCTGTAACATTCCTGCTGTTCGGCATACCGCTGGCAGATTTCCCGTACTTCCGGCAGTCGGAGGATTTCCGCGATCCGCATTCTGCGGCAGTACAGAATCATTTTTTCCATAAACAGGGGGCGGCTGATTTGCAAATCGTCAAAACGTCCAAGTCCGGTGCGCGGATCCAGGAGGATGAAAAGCAGAATCCATTCCTGGGGATGCAAAATATCTTCCATGCTCAGGATTCCTGAATCGTAGCGGTTCACAGCTTCCAGCCTGCGAAGGAATTTCGGGTCAAAGCTGTCCGCTCCGCCGTAGTAATCCCATACCACCTGGGCTGTGCTTGGAGCGATGCGGCAGTCTCCCCTGAATTCGGATTTCCGGTTTTTCATGCGTTCCAACTCGTTTGCATGATGATCAAACCAGAGGCCGCAGCCCGGTGCATAGGGCATGTTCACCAGCACATCATCCGCTGTCACTTTCAGACGATCATCCTGAATCACTTTGGGATGGACGAATTTGTACCGATCAATGACACCTTTTTCAGCCAGAAAAACCCCGGAAATCAGTCCGTCCGGGTCCGGACGCGTTATCAGTCTCATAACGTGTTCTCCTCCTCTGCCTGTCAGCACGGCCACAGATCCATCGGGAAATTCCGCACGCGATAAGTTCTGTTTGCCCATTTATACAGGATAAAATGCCGCAGGGCAATATTTTTGCAGTCCCTGTGCAGAAATAAAAAAAGCAGTCAGATGCCTTGCTGTTGGCAGGGCATCTGCTGCTTTTTCAGGGAAAGGGGGAGAAAAAATTCCGGTCAGTGCTAAATCGCGTCTTTTCCTTTTTCACCGGTTCTGACCCGGACGGCCTTTTCCACAGGCAGGACAAAAATCTTTCCGTCTCCCAGTTTGCCGGTATACGCGGCCTCCTGGATTTTCTGCACCACCTGATCGGCAAAACTGGCTTCCACAACGATTTCAATTTTGAGTTTGGGTATGAAATCCACCACGTATTCCGCCCCGCGGTAAATTTCCTTGTGACCTTTCTGCCGTCCGTAACCTTTCACCTCGGAGATGGTCATGCCCTGAATGCCGATTTCGTTAAGGGCTTCTTTTACATCATCCAGTTTGAAGGGTTTGATGATTGCTTCGATTTTTCTCATGGAACCTCCTTTATGAAAATGGTAAATGTGGGATGCTGAATCCGGAACCGGGCAGCATCCGTAATTCTATGACAGTTCAATTTCAAAGCCTCTTTCGCCGTGAATGGCCCCGTCCAGTCCCTGCACTTCCTGATCAGGCTCCACCCGGATTCCGCGGGTGAGTATCCTGGTGATGTACACAACGATCAGGGTCATCACGCCTGAATACAAAGCTGTTCCCGCAATGGACAGGAGTTGAATCCCCACCTGTCCGGGATTGCCGTAAAGCAGCCCGGCCTGTCCGGAAACAGCGGGATTGGCAAAAATCCCGGTGGCAATTGCCCCCCACATGCCGCACATGCCATGCACCCCGAAGGCATCCAGGGAGTCGTCATACCCCATTTTCTGCTTGAGCACCGCAACGCTGAAGAAGCCGAATGCGCCCGATACCAGGCCGATGATCAGTGCTGCGGGCATGCTGACAAAACCCGCACCAGGCGTGATGCCCACCAGCCCGGCCACTGCGCCTGAGGCAATGCCCAGAAGCGTGGGTTTTCTGTTGCGGATCCATTCTGCGCACATCCACGAAACTGCTGCCGTTGCTGCCGAGGTGTTGGTGACCATAAAAGCCGAGGCTGCGACACCATCGGCCTTCAACTGACTGCCCGCGTTAAACCCGAACCATCCGAACCAGAGCAGAGCCGCTCCCAGGGCTGTAAGGGTGACACTGGAGGGGAACATGGCTTCTTTGCGGTATCCTGTCCGTTTACCCAGAACCAGGCACAGAACCAGACCGGCCACACCCGCGTTGATGTGCACCACATTGCCACCCGCGAAATCCAGAGCGCCCATGTCGGACATCCAGCCGCCGCCCCAGGCCCAGTGGCAGATTGGGGAATACACGACTGTGACCCATAATAGGGTAAAAACAATCCAGGACGAAAATTTCATTCTGTCTACTATAGAACCCAGCACAAGTGCAACTGTAATTCCTGCAAAGGTCATCTGGAACACAACGAAAACATAGGTGGGAATGGTTCCGGACAGACTGTTGACATCAATTCCGCTCAGAAAAGCATGATCGAAACCGCCCATGAATTTCCCGATATCCGGCCCGAATGCCAGGGTATATCCCCACATGACCCAGATAATGCTGGCCAGGCAGTAGGAGATAAAGGTCATGGCAAAGGTGTTGAGCAGATTCTTGTAACGGGACATGCCGCCGTAAAACAGGGCCAGCCCTGCCGGGGTCATCATCATGACCAGGGCTGTGGAAACAATCACCCAGGCTGTGTCCCCGGAATTCAGTGTGTCTTCGGCAAAAGCCGCGGAAAAAGGCGTCATCAGCATTATCGCTGTCAGTATCAGACTCTTGCGTTTCATTGTCAGATCCTCCGTATTTTGAATTTTGTGTTTCAGTATGTCAGCATGTTATAGGAATTTCTCAGCCTTGCACGGATGAGGGAAGCTTCGTCTTCTGATCCGAGCTTCTTCCCTGCCGGTGTTTTTACATAAAAGGTATCGCATATCCGGCCGTTTGCCGTGGTGATTTTTGCATTCCAGATGTCCAGATCGCAGTTGAGAATGGCATCAACAACGGTGAACAGCACTCCGGGAAAATCATCGGCTTTCACTTCGATCAGGGTAAAAAGAAAAGAACTGTCATTGTCCACCTCGGCCTCCAGAGGAGCCCGGTTTGCCAGTTTCCGATTTCCTGCTGTGCGGGCTGACATTTTTTTGCGGAAGGCAATGGGCAGATTCAGGGTCCCGGTCAATACCCCTTTCAGATGTTCCTGCGCTCGGCGCAGTCTGGCCTCCTCTGTTCCAAATCCGGGAAGTGCCTTTACCCTGAATGCCACCAGCGTACTGCTGTTCTGGCGGTAACTTCTGGCGTCAATGATGTCAAAATCGTTTAAGGACAGTACGCCCACTGCCTTGGAGAAAATCATGGGACAGTCTTTTGCAATGACAGTTACAGACCGCACCTCCGGCTCCGAAGTCCTGGTGGCATTCCAGACAAAACTGCCGGAGCCTCCCGTTGGATGATAAGAATTATCCGTATGGTTCCGGTTTCCGATACCGCTGTTTCTGCCGGGCACTGTAATGACGTAAGACATTTTTTCCGTATCCTCCTGTAGAAATCTAAAGAATAAACCAAAACTGCATTTATCTGTAAGCAAAGGATGTGCCAGCAGAATATCTTATTTATAATACTTTGATATAAAAGTTAATATTGATTTGTTCCGATGCAAAAATAAAGAAAGACATCTTACAATTATGTCTTGCAAATAAAAAATATGCTACATAATTGTAATGCGGCCTTGTTTATTTTGCCGGTGTAACGAAAGGTTTAAGGGTAGTGGGACAATTTATACTGACCGGGAAACTGTGGGGCATATCCCTGTGCCTGCTTTTTCTGAGGGATCTGAAAACTGAGGGCTGCCACAGGGGGCCCTCTGTGATAATCAGCGGCAGAAGTGCCACTGCCGAATTTCGGAATAACGGAAGTGTTTCACGCCCTGACAGCGTCCGGGGCGGATTTTCATCACCGGATGAAAAAACAGGGGTTGAAAAAAGGGAGGGGATGTGATACCTGACGCACTCTGTTTTATAAGATTTTTC
>CAZDIU010000267.1:0-7346 GCA_964505535.1 uncultured Desulfobacterales bacterium
AACCTGTACAATTTTCCTGTCCGAAAACCCTGAGGATTTTCAAAACCCTCAGGGTCTATGCCGATTCTCCATTGATTTGATGCAATGCTTTCTGCACAGCCGAAAGTTTTCGGGTATTCAAAAAACCGGTTTTTTCTGAAAACTTTACACCCGAAAATTCATGTTGCCTTACTTAATTCTTACCTTTCGATAGTTTTATGATGAATCTTTGATTTTTATAGAAAAATTTATATCATACAGGGTTAACGGCATATTAAGTAATGAAAGTATCTGAGATTGCAGAAAATTTAACTTTTCAATGACGTAACCTTTAATATAACTCAAGTTGCTACCTATGAAAAAATTCAATAATATCAAACATCGGATTTCCTGGAAAAATATCATGATTTTTTATAACATACTGTTTACATGATATTTATAAATTTATAGGTAGCAACTTGAGTTACTATATATTTTACAAGGGCGGTTTACGTCAAGCGCAAAAGACGGAAAAATAATGGTGGAGGATCGTGAGACGATGGGTGCACCTTCATTGCCCGTATCAACCCCAATTCTAAGGGTCTGTATGAAAATAAGCTGTTACAAACCCTCAGGGTTTCCGGGCAGTAAAACTGTACAGGTTATTTTTTTACAGACCCTAAGCAGCCAAACGGCAGCGTTGGTGTATAAAAAATCGGATTTCCCGGAACAGCCGGGTTTCCTGAAAATTTCCAACTGTGTCTGAAATCACAAAAAGGTCGGATGATCCAAAAAAGGGGTTTCAGCAGTCCCTGTGGAATGCCAGCAGTGATTCCGGTCGGGTTTTCTGCCGGATTTTGTATACTGAAAATATGAAAAATAAAAATTTCAGAATACAATATTTTTAAATATAATATATTATTTTCAGTATAATATGTTATTAAAATGATATTTTGTGTATTCTTATGAATACATTTTTTCAACATCCGCATCACAATTTTCTTGATCTTTTTTTTCCGTCCGTTTATGTACAATCCAAAAAAGTGCAGGCAGAGGCAGGCGGCATCTGCCCCTGCACAAAAAAACTTTATCTGAACTGACTGTGATGCGGCAGAGTAAAAGAAAAGATTTGTCATCCTGAAATCCTGAGGGTTTTTGCGCAAAAATTTTCTCAAAACCTGCAAAACTTCAACCATTCCCGGAGCAGCGAAATGAAATCTCCCGTTGTTTTTGAATATCTTGACTACCGATCTTTTCTCCGGGATATGTTCCTTTACAGAAAAGAGCAGATCAGGCATTTTTCCTATCGCTACTTTGCACGGAAATCCGGTTTCAAATCCCCCAATTTCCTGAAACTGGTGACAGACGGCATCCGGAATCTCACGAACGAAAGCATCGGAAAGATTGCCAGGGGATTTGATCTGAAAAAACAGGAACGGGAATATTTTGAACTTCTCGTCTTCATGAACCAGGCCCAGACCCATGAAGAAAAGAACCATTATTACAAAAAAATGATGTCTCTGAAAGGATACAGAGAGATACGGAAACTGGAATCTGCGGAATACGAATACTTTTCCAAATGGTATTATCCGGTGATACGCGAAATTCTCATGTTTGGCGACCGCAGACACAGTCCGGAGCAGATTGCGGACATGCTCAGTCCGCCCGTGACTGTGCCGGAAGTGAAAAAGGCAATTGATCTGCTGTTCAAAAGCGGACTGATCCAAAAGGATGAAGAGGGGCACTGGTTTCAGTCGGATCGGAATCTCAGCACAGGCCCCGAGGTCAAATCCCTTGTCATTGCCAATTATCACCGGGAAATGCTCCGGATCGCAGCAGAATCCATTGAACGCTATCCCGCAGCGGAACGGGATATTTCCGCGCTGGTGCTGAGTGTCACAAGAGACAGAATGAAGGATTTGAAGAAAAAAACCGCGGAATTCAGAAAACAGTTGCTGGAAATGGCATCCGCAGAAAAAGATCCGGATCAGGTGGTGCAGGTCAATATCCAGGTGTTTCCCCTCACGGGAAAGCTGCAGGGAGGAGAAAGATGTCAGGAATAATCCGTTTTTCATACAATTTTGCAGCCGGAACACTGCTGCTCATCCTTTGCCTTTTTTCAGGATGCGGTGCGCAAAGCAATACAGAAATCGGGAATCCGGAAGTGTCTTTTTCATCTGTTCTTGCAATGGGAAGTGATGCGGAAATGGAATCTTTTCTCCGGGAGCAGTACAGCAGTGATATAAAAAATGATGAAATTCCTCCAATCTTCGCGGGCGACACTGGCACTGCCGGAGGGCTGCCCGCATCTCCTGATGTTTCCGGGATGAACGGGGAAACTGCTGCCGCAGGCGGCTCAGATTCCCAAAAAATGGTTCAGACAGACGGCTCTTATTTTTATATAGCCGGAGACAAAAAGGTTGTGACTGTCCGCGCAGGAGAGGCAGATACGGTTTCCATTCTTGAAGTGGCCGGAGAAATCATATCCCTGCATCTGCACCGCAGCACCCTGGCGGTTCTGTTCCGGCCGGACAAAGGTTTTTCTGAACACACGGGATACGCGGATCAGCAGCGTTCCGGCAGTTATACAGGAATTCTCCTGGCAAATGTGTCACAGCCCGGATATCCGGAAAGAGTGAAAGAGATTCAGATCAAGGGGCGTTTTGCCGGTTCCCTTGTGAAAAACGGAAAATTTTGCATTGTATCACAGTATCTGCCGGAAGTCCTTGTGTCTCTGGGCAGTGCAGACACAGTGAGCACAGAAACAGATCGTCAGAAATTTATTGAAAATGCTCAGGAGAATCTGAACAGGATGGAACATCATGAAATGATTCCCTGGTATGCTCTGATGGATGTTACGGGGCAGCCCATCCTTACGGCTCCGCTGCTGAATTATGCGCAGGTGTACCGTCCTGAAATTCCCACGGGCGGGATGATGACAACTGTCACGGTTCTTGATCTCGCGGATGTTTTCCGTCCTGCAGACAGTGTGGCGCTGATTGCGGATATCCGTTCTGTTTACACATCCGCTTCTGCCATTTATCTGGCCGGGCCTGCGGATGTGCAGGCTTGGGGCGATGATACCGCACAGACAGCGATCCACAAAGTGGAACTTCGGGGAAATCTGCCTGTTTTCACAGCCTTTGTCACAGTGACGGGAAATTCGGACGGGCTTTCCGCTCTCAGTGAATCCAAAGGAATTCTGCGATTTGCCGGTTCTGTGCCCGGCACTTCTTCCCTTTCTCTGTCCTGTATGCAGACAGAAGCCGGAGTTTTGGAAATTCTTTCTGAAACATCGTTTGCAGTACCGGTGAATTCTCCCGGAGTGTGCTTTACCGAAGATCGCATGATTGTGCATTCACGGGAGTATCCAGGCACATTGATGGCAGCGGATCTGAAAGTTCCGGAGCATCCGGAAACCGGAAGATGGCTCCGTCTGGAAGGAACAGCAGCGCATGTTCTGTCCTTTGGGTCAGGGGAAATCTTTGCGATCGGAAAAAATGCAGACAGGATTCAGATTTCCCTTGTTGATATTTCAGATGTGAAAAATCCCATGACTGTCAGTCAGGAAACTGTGAAAACAGAAGGAAGGGCTGCAAAAATTCCGGATGCTCCCTTTTCCATAGGACTGGAACCGTATCAGAGAGTTATTGCCCTGCCGCTGGATGTGAATTCTTTCCAAACCGCATACAGTTCTGAAACACAAACGTACAGAGTTCCGGAAGTTTCAGCGCAGAATGTGAACCAGACCGGAGAGGGAACTTTGCCGCTCCGTATGGTGAATGTTTACCGGGTGACAGCGGACAGGGGATTTGAAACACTCGGTCAGATAATTCCGGCATATCAAAATTCCCAAAAACAGGGAGCCGGATATGACTGGATACGCATACAGTTCATGGGAAACAGGGTGTATGTTTTTCAGCCCGGCGGAATGTCCGCAGCAGATGCGGACAATATTGAAAACAGCGTGACTCACATTGTTTATTGAGAAACTGGGGAAACTGCAGGGATTTTTTGTAAGAAAGGATTTTTTCAGGGAACTGTAAGGATTTTTTGTAAGCAGGGATTTTTTCAATACACTGCAGGAAGTTCTGTAAGCAGGAATTTTTCAGTTCTGTAACTTCCTGTTTTTAATCTTTTTTTACAAAAATCCCTGTAGTTCCCTGCCGAATCATCAAAAAGGAGACAGTTATGAGGAAATCATTGTGTGTTCTGAGTATCATTTTTATTGGGCTGGTTTTCTGTGCAGCGGCAAATGCGGCAGTGGAACCGGTCATCACAGCCAACGGCTTGACAGGGACTGTTCACACAGCCGAAGACAGCGCGGTTACGATCAGAGTCCAACTGTCGCCCGGTGAAAAAGAGGGAACAGATGCGGACTGGTGGCTCGCGGTTTATGCCTTTGGCAGATGGTACGGGTATAATCTCAGCGGTGAATTCAGCGACCTCGGCGATTCCCCGGACATCGGCAGTTTCCATCCTGTGTATCAGGGCGCACTTGTGACACTGCCTTCCTCAGTGATTCTGGAGATACCGCAGATGCCTGCCGGAACTTACAGTCTGTATTTCGGCACGGACCTGAACAGGAACGGAACGCTGGATGCAGATTCGCTGGTCTTAAGTGAACTGAACATCATATCAGGCACATCCCAGGCCCTGAAATCCGATCTGACGCGCAACCTGTCACCGGATGTCATCCCGGATGATCTGTATGAACTGGTCAGCGGAAACAGCGCGTTTGCTCTGGATTTCTATCAGGCCATCCGCAGCAGGGACGGCAATCTTTTCTTTTCTCCCTACAGCATCTCCACCGCGCTTGCCATGACATATGCCGGAGCAGCCGGTGAAACCGGACAGCAGATGAAAGACACCCTGCATTTCACCCTGCCTCAGAACCGGCTTCATTCCGCGTTCAATGTGCTGAATTTGTATCAGTCCAGCCTGAGCGGATATGATTTCAGGCTCAATATCGCCAATTCCCTGTGGGGACAGAATGATTATCCTTTTCTGAGCAGTTTTCTGGATGTCATTGCAGGCAATTACGGTGCTGTGCTGAACCGCACGGATTTCATAAATGCGCCTGATGATTCCAGAATCACCATCAACAACTGGGTCAGTGAAAACACAGAGCAGAGAATCCAGAATCTGCTTCCCCAGGGATCTGTTGACTCTTTGACACGGCTTGTTCTGGTCAATGCGATTTATTTCAAGTCCCCGTGGCTGCTGCCGTTTGATGTCAATTCTACCAGAGATGGCATATTTTATCTCCCGGACGACAGTCAGACTACGCTGCCTATGATGCGGAAGCAAATCCCGTATTATTTCGGATATGCCGAGGGAGACGGTTATAAAGCAGTGGAACTTCCTTACAAAGACCGCATGGGTTCCATGCTGATTCTGCTTCCCGATTCCGGCAGATTCGATGAAATTGAAAAATCACTGAACACTGATCTTCTCTTTGAAATTGCAGCAAAACTATCCTCATACTATACTGTTGATCTTGAAATGCCGAAATTCAGATATGAATCTGATGCTGTAAGTTTAAAAGATACACTTTCCGGGATGGGAATGCCCGCGGCATTTTCAGATCATGCGAATTTTTCCGGTATAGATGGCAGTTACAATCTGAGCCTCTTAAATGTTTTCCACAAAGCTTTCATTTCTGTGGATGAAGCCGGAACAGAGGCAGCAGCAGCTACTGGTGTAGTGTCAGGCCCAACAAGCGTCCCTCCTCTGGCAGAAATCAAAATCAACCGCCCGTTTATTTACTTCATCCGGGACAATACCGGAACCATTTTATTTATGGGGCGCATGATCAATCCGGCTGAGCAGAGTGCTTTATTGAAATGAATATACCTGTTCCGTCATCCCATGGATTTGAAAATTGCTGATATGCCGGTTTCAGGTTTCAGTGTCCATTCTCTGAAACCTGAAACCCGACACCTGAAACCTGACCCTCCGGTATGTTAAAAAGTTTATCTTCCCTTCTGGGGGATGTTTTTTCGGAAATCGCCTAAGACAGAGAAAAGAAAGGAGGCAACATATGAAAAGAAAATGAAGTTTCAGAGACTTTGAGAAAATGGATTGGGGAAAATCTTCAAAACATTTTCTGAAAGCCTGCAGGAAGTGTTTCGACCTGTACGGTCAGGCGTGCGAGTGCATTTTTCCGGATATTTTGTAAGGAAAATCTGACCGCAGAGGTGGGAATATTTCCAAACTTATAAGCAGGATGAAATCTGAAAGATATTTTGGCGGAAAAACCTGTTTTCAATCTGCCGCGAAGACGCAAAGAAACAAAGTTCCACTAATATTACTGTCTTGCTGTTTATCAGATTTCATCTCCGGTATCTGTTATGAAAGAGATTTGCTGTCATCGGACCGTATAGGCGCTTATATTTTTATCCCACTTCTGTCGTCAGAAACGAATGGCGCAGGCAATGATGCCTGCACTGCGGTGTTTCATTGGGAATCACAAAGGAGAATAAAGATGAAAAAAATATGTGTATTCGCTATAAGCGGACTGTTTTTTCTGTTTTGCATGAACGGATGCGGCGGGGGAGGTTCTTCTGACTCTGCTGCGACCGATGGGAAAATCACCCGATCTGCGGATCTGTCCCGCTTTTCCTCGGACAGTGAACTGGAGGCGTATCTCAAAGACGGACTTCGGGCAGGCAGTTCTGATGAAAGCATGATGCTGCGCTATGATGTGATGGCAGGAGCGCCGGAAGCGGCAAACAGTGATGCCAAAGACAGCGGAGCCGGACAGGTGTTTTCCTCCACCAATCTGCAGGAAGCGGGAGTGGATGAGGCTGACATCATCAAAAGCGATGGCAATTATCTGTATATTGCAGCCAGTCAGCAGGAGCCGGTTTACTGGATTATGGGAGAAAAGGCTGTGGATGTTTCCGCACAGGGAACCGAATCAGAGGAAAATTCCCCTGACCGGAATGCCAATGTGGAGGCCAAACCGGAGCCTGCTTTGTATGAGGAAGGAGAATCGTCTCCGGATAAACCTCTGATCATGCCTGCCCCCGGCATCGGGAATATTCTCCGCCCCGAAACAGAGCAGAAGGAGCCTGAAATCCGGATTCTTTCCCTTTCAGAAAATCCCGCGCAGTCAAGTGAAATTGCTTCCATTTCCCTGAAAGATTTTGAAAACAGCGTAGACGGGCTGTATCTGGTGAAAGAACGCGGAAATGCCAAACCGGATCTGCTGGTGACTGTGGGCGGAAGAAGCAGTGATGTGTGGGGATGCTGGTATTCTCCCTGGTACTGGCGCAACGGTGTTACGGAAATCGGCATATTTGATGTCAATGCACCGGAAAACCCTGCTCTGGTGCATCATATCAGACTGGATGGGCAGATGATTTCCAGCAGACGGATTGGCG
>CAZDIU010000268.1:0-7341 GCA_964505535.1 uncultured Desulfobacterales bacterium
CATGGCCGGAGGCGCAGGCCGCAAAGGAGCATTCCTCAGCAGGGTTTTGATGCTGTCTGCTATGATATCAACATTGTACAGCATTCCAACAGGCGTATCGAACCAGTCCGCGGAACCGGTCCAGGCTTCTCCCAGAATCACAATTTTTCCCTTTACCCAGTCGCTCAGCTCCCTGATCCCATCGTCATCCGGATCTGTGATATCCAGAAATTCACATGCGGAAATGCCGGCTGTCTGATGAATAAAGGGGGAGCCGTCCGGTGTGGCGGAAAAATCAATGTAAATGTCATTGCACTCATCCGCGGGAAGCGAAATATGACCGATGGTGAATTCACCGTTCTCCATCTTCGGTGTCACTTCCAGATACTGTGCCGCGGCCTGAACCGCAATGGGCCATCCGTCCTCCTGTGCCGTGATTTCCGGCCAGATTCGGATCCGATCCGGAAAGGTGAGCAGATAACCCGGTGAGTTCAGATTGACATAAGCGCTGCGGCCGGCCGCTTTGAGAACCGGGATGGGGCAGTTGAGCCGGAGGAAACGGTTCTGATCATCAAAAACAGCCTGGGATGCCAGCACTGTGTTGCTCTGACGCAGGGCCGCTGCCAGTTCCGGATCTTCACCGTATGCATCCGGAAGGTCCAGGAGCAGGTTGACGCAGATGACTTTGGCTCCCAGTCTGTGCAGATTGGTTATGATTTTTGCCAGGTCTTTGCGTCTGACAGGGAATTTCCCGTATTTTTCAAAAAACATGTCATCCATTGTCACAATTGCGATCTGCTCATATGGGAAAACCGTTTCCTTTGTATTGAAACGGGAGCGGATCATATGGCGGAAAAAGACGGTCTGATTTTCCGGAAAGGAAAAAATCTCATGATATTCAGCAGCCACTGAAAGAAAAAATAAAAAAATGACAATGCAGATATCGTATTTTTTCAAAAAATTCGGCAATGAGGCAAATGGGTTGACAGGCATCTTTTATCAGGATTCATTTCAGTTGAGAGTCCTGCATCATTATCAGCAGCAATGATGGATCTGTTTCAGAGGAATACCACGATGCAGGATTAGGCTGACACCAATCCGGCCAATTTCAGTGAAAAAAGGAATCAGGCATGATCCAGGCGGATTTTCCATCGCATCCAACGGGTTATGCAGAATTAAAAAAACAGGTACGTATTTTTTGACAATACGGATTAAATTTTGGAGGGGAGGTTTAAGACATGAAACAGAAACTTTCCCAGAATACAGGTTTTTCATGAGTCAGCCTTCAGAGAATTTTCCTGTCACATCATTTGTGCCGTGAGTCCAATTCTCATATTCAGATTATGATGGGTTTCAGGCAGATGCCTGTTCCTCCCTATAATTCGGAAATTATCCAAAATCAAGTGAAAAATACCGATGGGTTTTGATTTGTCTGTAAACATTCATCTGTCATTTGTGAAAACAGAATCCGGTCACTGCCGGGAGCGGTTCACAGGACTCCGGGAACACACAATGCACCGGGAATCAGTTAAAAATATCAGGATACTTCTTTTCCGTGTTGAATTTTTTTTTCATCAGGGGTATAATATCTTTATTTCCGGGATAATCCTCATAAAAGACAGTGTATGAAAAATTTTTTGTCAAGCCGCCGATCCGCAAATAAAAACAGAATGGTACTGGCCGGATTCATCCTTGCCGCCATGTCCTGGTTTCTTGCCTCACTTCTGGATTTTTTTTTATTGAAAAATGTCACACTCTTTGATCAGGTCTTCAGTCCCGCTCCCTCCCAGTTGTGGATGCGGCTGGTGGTCATGTGTCTTTTTGTCATCTTCGGATCCCATGTGCAGTATACCATGGATGAACGGAAACACGCTGATGATGCCCTGCGGGAAAGCGAGAAGAAATACCGGCTTATCATTGAGGACATAGACGCGGGTTATTATGAAGTGGATCTGGACGGCAATTTCACCTTTTTCAACACAGCCATGTGCCGGATTATGGGGCGTTCCCGCGAAGAACTGGCCGGAACAAATTTCGAGGCATTTGATGCCTTCTACCGGGACGGAAGAACCCCCAGGGTGTTTGAATGGACCCTGCGGGACAAAGACGGGGTTGAAACCATACTGGAATCCTCTGTTTCCCTGATTAAGGATCCCGATGGAAAGATCATCGGGTTCCGGGGGCTGCTGCGGGATGTGACCCAGCGGAAAAAAGAGGATGCGCTGCGCCAGGCAAAGATGGCGGCAGAGTTTGCCAGCCAGGCCAAAAGCGAATTTCTGGCCAATATGAGCCACGAGATACGGACACCGCTCAACGCGATTATCGGGATGCTGGAACTGGTGCTGGAAACCGAACTTTCACCGGAACAGCGGGAGGATCTGGATGTGGTCATTTCCGCTGCCTATGCACTGCTGTCGGTGATCAATGACATTCTTGACTTTTCCAAAATTGAGGCCGGAAAACTGGAGCTTGAGGAAATGCCTTTTGCCCTGCGGGATTTTCTGGGCGAATCTCTTCGGATCATGGCGGCCAAGGCGCATGAAAAAGGACTGGAACTGGCTTACCGGGTGCTGCCGGATGTGCCGGATCGGCTCATCGGGGATCCGGCCCGTTTTCGCCAGATTGTTCTCAATCTGGTGGGAAACGCGGTGAAATTCACAGACAGGGGCGAAATTATCGTAACTGTGAAAACAGACAGTTATACTGACAACGGCGTGTGTCTCCTGTTTTCCGTCCGTGATACGGGCATTGGCATTCCGCCGGAAAAACAGGAAAGCATTTTCAGGGCTTTTGAGCAGGCAGACGGAAGCACATCCCGGCGTTTTGGCGGAACAGGACTGGGTTTGGCCATTTCCAGTCAGCTGGTGGAACTGATGAGCGGAAAAATCTGGCTGGAAAGCCGGGCAGGTGAAGGCAGCATTTTCCATTTCACCTCGAGTTTCATTGCTGATCCGGAGGAGGATTACGCGTTTGAACTGCTTTCCGATCTGGACCTCAGGGGTGTGCGGGTGCTGGTGGTGGATGACAACGCATCCAACCGGGAAATCATCCGGGAGATTCTGGAAAGCTGGAAGATGGAGCCGGTGACTGTCTCCGGCATGGAGGAAGCCAGAGATGCGTATTTCCGGGCCAGGGAAGCGGATGACCCGTTTCTGCTGGCTGTGATTGATTCGGAAATGCCCCTGAACAACGGCTTTACCCTGGCCCGCTGGATCATGGACCGGCAGGACCGGGTTTCCGCCCGGATTATCATGATGCTTACCGGATCAAAGACCCGGAGCCGGAAGGAAATGCAGTCCATCGGGATTCGGGCCGGTATAACCAAACCTGTCCGGCCTTCGGATTTGCTGGAAGCGATTATTGCTGCTTTGGACATTGCAACAGCCAGAAAAATATCTTCCCCGGCAGTCACAGAGGATCCCCCCGTGAAAGAGGTGCGTCCGCTCCGGATTCTTGTGGCCGAGGACACTCCGTTCAATCAGAAATTCATCATCCGTCTTCTGGGCAGACGGGGGCACAGGGTCTTTATTGCAGAAAACGGCATCAGGGCCATTGAAGCTCTGAAAACAGACACATTCGATCTGGTGCTCATGGATGTGCAGATGCCGGAAATGGACGGTTTCGAGGCCACAATGGAGATTCGGAAGCTGGAGAAAAGAACCGGTCAGCATATTCCCATTATCGCCATGACCGCACATTCCATGAAAGGAGATCGGGAGGAGTGCATCCGCGCGGGGATGGATGATTATGTCTCCAAACCGGTTTCCTCCGATGCCCTTTTCAAGGCCATCCAATCGCTGATTCCCGGCAGGGAGGGGGATGCGGGCGGAAATGAAAGCGATGCACCAAAGGTATCAATTCCCCGCTTTGACAGGGACGGGCTGCTCCGGGCATTTGACAATGACAGGATTTTTCTGAAAGAATGCACAGATATGTTCCTTGAGGAATATCCGAAAATGCTTGATCAGCTTCGGAAACATGTGGAGGACAAAGACGGGCCTGGCCTGAGACGCACCGCACACGCGGTAAAGGGAATGATGGGGAATTTTCAGGCCGCATCCATAGCGCATACAGCCTTGAATCTGGAGGAAATGGGACGCAACAATGACTTTGGCGAAGCTGATAGCGTGTTTCAGACACTGAGTGCGGAAGTCGCTGATTTCGGGAAAATGCTTTCAGACTTTGTCAGAAAGGAGATGAATTGAATATACTCATTGCAGAAGATGATCTTATCACCCGTCACCGACTGGAAAAATTTCTGACCAGGTGGGGAAACCGGGTCATGGCTGCTCCCAACGGGGCCCAGGCCCTCAGTCATTTTCTTTCCGAGGATACGGATCTGGTCATCACAGACTGGATGATGCCGGAGATGGAAGGCCCGGAACTGGTTCAGCATATCCGCAGAAGCGGCAAACCCTTTGTGTATGTGATTCTGCTGACCTCCAAGGGGGAAAAGGCGGATGTGATTGCCGGACTCCATGACATCGGTGCGGATGACTATATTGTCAAACCCTTTGATCCGGATGAACTGCAGGCCCGTCTGAGCGTGGGAGAGCGGATGGTTCGCCTGGAACGGGAACTGAGAGAGCACAGTGAAAATCTGGAAAAAATTGTCCGGCGTCAGACCCGGATGATCCGCGAAACCCAGGAGGAAACCATTGTCAAACTCCTGACAGCGCTGGAATCAAGAGATCAGGAAACCGGAGGCCATGTGCGCCGTATCTCCCTGTTCAGCGCTGTTCTGGCCGAGGCGGCCGGCTGGTCAAAATCCGAAATGGATGATCTGCGTCTGTCTGCACCCATGCACGATATCGGCAAGATTGGGGTCCCGGATCGCATCCTCTGCAAACCCGGTCCTCTCACCAGTTCAGAATTCGATATCATCAAAACCCATACCACTGTCGGCGGAAAAATACTGGGAGAATCGGATTTTCCCATGCTGCAGATGGCACATGACATTGCCCTGTGCCACCATGAGCACTGGAACGGCGCGGGCTATCCCAGCGGCATTTCAGGTGAAAGAATTCCCAAATCTGCCCGGATTGTGGCCCTGGTGGATGTCTTTGATGCCCTGAGCAATGACAGGGTTTACCGCAGGGCCTCTCCCGAGGCGGAAGTCCTGTCCATCATGCACGCGGGACGGGGGAGTCATTTTGATCCCTACTATTATGATCTTTTTGTGACCAAGCTCCCTGAATTCCGGCATATTTTACGGGAAAATCCCTGATGTCATCTTCGGGATTCTCAATGGGGCGCAACCTCACCATACAGGGAATATGCGCAACGCTCTGAAACTGTCAGAGAAAGGAATGCGGATCTGATTATCCCCTGCGGGGATCTTGTGGCCCAGTTCATGCTCAGGGAAATGGAGCAGGCAAAAATAAGGTTTTCGTGTGTTCAAAAAACCGGATTTTTCCGAAAAATCCGGTTGTTCTGAAAAACTTATGTTTCAGATCAATGGCGAATTGGCATAATACCGGATTGGAGAAATATTTATGATAACTTACCCCGTCCCTATGGTTCCCGGCCCGGTGAAAGTGCCGGAGGAAGTCCTGAAAGTTTATGAAACCAATTACGGTTCCGCGGATTTGGAAAGCGAATTTCTGTATTTGTACAACAGTACCGAAGAAAAACTGAAAAAGATTCTGGGAACAGAAAATCAGGTGGTGATTCAGACCGGAGAGGGAATGCTGGCCCTTTGGAGTGCGCTGAAAAGCTGCCTGCTGCCCGGAGATCGGGTGCTGGCTGTTGCCACGGGCGTTTTCGGATACGGCATCGGAGAAATGGCCAAATCCGCGGGAGCGGAAGTCCGGACGATCGGGCTGGAATATGATCAGACCATCGGAGACCTGGGAGAAATTGAAAAAGCCATCGCGGATTTCAAACCCAAAATGATCACGGCGGTTCACTGTGAAACCCCGTCCGGAACCCTCAATCCTTTGGCCGGGCTGGGAAAACTGAAAAAAGAATACCGTGTTCCCCTGCTGTATGCGGATGTGGTGGCCAGCGCGGGCGGTGCACCGGTTCTGGCCGATGAATGGGAAATTGATCTGGCTTTGGGCGGTTCTCAGAAATGCCTTTCCGCTCCGCCCTGCATGTCTTTTCTTTCGGTCAGTCCGACAGCATGGGACATCATTGAAAAAGTCGGATACACAGGATATGATGCTCTCAAACCTTTCCGGACAGCCCAGGAAATCTGTTGGTTTCCCTATACGCCGTACTGGCACGGCATGGCTGCCCTTCATGCAGCAGCCCAACTGCTGCTGAGGGAAGGCCTGGAAAACAGCCATGCCCGGCATGAAAAAGTGGCGCAGTACTGCCGCAGGCGGCTGGAGGAAATGGGACTGAGCCTTTTTCCGGCGCGGAATGCGGTGCAGTCTCCCACGGTGACAGCCGTAAAGGTTCCGGAACATCTTACCTATGCGGAACTGGACAGCAGACTCCGGCAAAAGGGAATGGTCGCGGCCGGAAGTTACGGCCCCCTTGCCGGAAAAATTTTCCGCCTGGGACATATGGGAACACAGGCCGATATGGAACTCATGAAGCAGGCATTGGATATTCTGGCTGAGGTGCTGTAAGGTTTTTCCGCCATGAAATATGAAAAACGCAGTTACCGGGATCTGATTGACAGGGGAAAACGTTCTTTTTACCGGATCACGGTAAAGGAAACAGATATCTATGTTCATACGGAAACACCGCTGGAAAACCTGACGCGGGAACTGGTTCTCAGATACCGGGGATATATTGAAACCTGTATCTCCCAATTTCCGGAATTTGCCAGAACCCTGAATCCCTGGCATATCAGGGGGCCGGTTCCGAATATCATCCAAAATATGGCCGATGCCGGAATAAAGGCCGGTGTCGGCCCTATGGCAGCCGTGGCAGGGGCTGTGGCAGAATCTGTGGGAACGGATTTGCTGAAACAGTCCCGTGAAGTGATTGTGGAAAACGGGGGCGATGTTTTTCTGAAAACCGATGCCCCTGTAACACTGGCCATTTACGCTGGAAAATCTCCCCTGAGCCTGAAAGTGGGACTGCGGGTGAATGCAACAGAAAAACCGATGGGGGTATGCACCTCATCCGGCACAGTGGGGCATTCCCTCAGCCTGGGAAAAGCCGATGCCGTGTGTGTGGTATCTGATTCCTGCGCTCTTGCGGACGCGGCTGCCACGGCCATCGGCAATCATGTCAAATCCAAAAGCGATATTCAAAAGGCCATTGCATTCGGAAAAAGCATTGAGGGACTCGCGGGACTGGCGGTGATTGTCGGGGATAAAATCGGCATGTGGGGAAACATTGAACTGGTGCCGGTGCGGAACTGAATCACTGATGTTACGCACTTCCGTCATACCGGCGAAAGCC
>CAZDIU010000269.1:0-7278 GCA_964505535.1 uncultured Desulfobacterales bacterium
GGGCGACCGGCCGGTCGCCCCTACAGTGGGCAGATTATTTTTTGGAAAATCCCTTATCTTATCTCAGTCCCGCGGTTTCCTGCAAGAGATAAACCGCCTCTGCCAGCCCCTTTTTCCCGTCGTTTCCGATGTCCGGAACGCACGCGGGGATTTCGGCATTCTGTCCCGCAGCAATGCGCAGCAGGGCGATTGCATGGGCCAGATCATTTCCGGCATTGTACCGGAGCGTATGCTCCTGCCAGGAAACCATGTTGTCTTTCAGACTCACAAATTTCAGATCCGTGCTGCACGGGCCGAGGATGTCAAAGGTGAGGGTTGCAAGTGTTCCGTCCGTGTTTTCCGGAATCGGGGTTCCTGTGGTGTAACCGCCAACGCGGATGCGTCCGGGAGTGATTTCTTTGACAGAAAATTTGTCAAAGTTCTGGAGCAGAAGACCGGGCAAGGAGGTTTTGAATGTCAGCACAGCAGGGTCATAAAGCAGATCAAAAGCCACGGAAGCAACGTCATTGGGTGTTCTGCCAAGAGAGACAACCGCCGTCACTCCACCTGCTGTATCTGAAATATTGGCAAAAAGCCCCTCATTTTCCGCTATATAATACATCGGACATTCACCGGATAAATAACAGGCACAGGCATCTGTCGTGTTTCTTATTTCCATGTTCTGATCAATCGTCCACTCATCATCTCCATATCCTCCTCCGTTTATTCCCGAATAATAGGATCTCGCCGTAGCCACAAAAGAATTTCCTCCGTTACTGATTTGTATCCAATATCCATAAGAACTCTTTGAAGTGTTTGGATAAGGCAATCCAAATTCATTAAGTTCATATAGACGATCGGTAAATCGATTATTTTGAGAAAAAAAATTACTTTCTGCCTGGGCGATGGCAGTCAATGTTTTTCTGGCAGAATTTTGCTGCACAACACACTTGGAATAAGAATATGTACCCATCATAGGGAGTTCAGTTCGGAGCGTATCCGATGTTATTCCCGGACAGGCAGGGCAGGCATTGACAACGTGAATCAGTTTCAGCATCTCATTCATTGTCCAGATATCGTCTCCGCTTCCTTTTCCCGTGATTCCCGGTTCTTTGGAAGTTGCAGTGGCAATAAAGGTTTCTTTTGTTGCCTGTATGGAGTAATCATAATAGGAATTGCTGGGTATGGAAAATCCGATACGTTGCAAATCCGCAGTATACGTATCCTGTTCAGAATAATAGGCTTCCTCATTTTTTGCAATTATCCCCAATGACTGTCTGGCTTCTCTCGTTTTTTCCAAATATTCTTGGCAATTGCTTCTGTACAGTGCAGGACATTCATAACAGGCATTCATCGTATTAGTCATTGTCAGACTCTGATCAATTGTCCAGACATCATCACCCGCTCCGCCGCCCATAATGCCGGGAGCTTTTGATGCGGCGGTGGCAAGATATGCTGTGCTGTCAGCCGTAATAGTATATCCGTATTTGTCATACACTGACGGGCTGAATCCGATTTCTGAAAGGCTGCCGGTGTATGTGTCATATTCTGAAAAATAGGCTTCCTCGTTTCTGGAAATTGTTGTCAAATTCTTTTTGACAGATTCTTGATTCCAGAAACATGAAAGGCAGTTGTTTTCCGGGCAGGCCGGGCAGCCGTTGACCGTATGAATCAGGTTCAGTCCCGTACCGTATATCCACTCAAGTGTCCATACATCATCCCCTTTTCCGCCGCCGTTGATTCCGGGTGACTTGGAACTGGCGATGATTCTGTAACTTTCCGGGTCGTTCTCCACTTCGTGAATCGAGTATTCATAATATGCGTCATTTTTCACTGAAATTCCGTATTTATCAAGTGAAAACAGGTAATAATCATACTCCGCATAGAATTTTTCCATATACGATGCAATGTCCCTAATCGTCTGCTTTGCCCTGTCCTGTTTGTAATAACACTGATCGCAGACCGGCATTACCGCACATTTTCCGGCCTGCCCGAAAAAGCGGTCAAAGATCATATTTACATCTTCATCATTCAGGCTGCCGTCCGCATTCACATCACTGCAGATGTCCTCACAGGGAATTCCCAGTGAAGTTGGGCAGTTTCCCCGGATTTTGTCTGAAAGCAGCAGCGCATCCAGAGGCGTGATCTCCCCGTCACGATTGACATCACAGGTGCAGTCCGCACCCAAAACCGGCCCCGCGCATCCGATCATCACCAGCAGAAACAGCATAAAAATTCTTCCTGTTTTCATAATCTCTTCCTCTTTTTTTGGCAGTGGGGCAAACCGGCTGATTCTGAAATCCCCCTCCCTCAAGGGCAATGCTGTTGACTTAAGCACAAGGTTCCCCTCCCTCAAGGGAGGGGAGCCTTAAAGCAACAGCATTGTCCCTGCTCCTCCCTCAGGGAGGGGAGAGTTTTTTTCCGCATCATCAGGCGGTTTGACTCACTGCCCTTTTTTGTTCTTTGACATAAACGAAGCTGACAAGTATACTAAATAAATGACGATATGTCTCTGAAAAATTATCTGAATTGTTTTTATATGATTTATTAATCAGTTACAATGGCATGGAGGCCCATTATGAGCAAATATGTCGGCGCACTGGATTTGGGAACCACCAGCAACCGCTTCATTCTGTTTAACCGGAAAGGGGAAATCATGGGGTTTGACCAGAAAGAGCATGAACAGATTTTCCCCAAGCCCGGATGGGTGGAGCATGATCCCACAGAAATCTGGAAAAACACCCAGGAGGTGATCCGGGGATGTTTGCAGAAAACCGGTGTTTCCGGCCAGGATATTGCGGCTCTGGGCATTACCAACCAGCGGGAAACCGCTGTGGTGTGGGACAGAAAGACCGGCATTCCCCTTTACAACGCGATTGTCTGGCAGTGCACCCGCACTGATGCCATCTGCAAAGACCTGATTTCCGTGCACGGTCAGGACGGTTTCCGGAGCAAAACCGGGCTGCCGGTGGCCACCTATTTCAGCGGGCCGAAAATCCGCTGGATTCTGGACAATGTGTCCGGTGTGAAACGCGCAGCGGAAAAAGGGGAAGCCCTGTTCGGAACCATTGAGACCTGGATTATCTGGTGGCTGACCGGCGGCCCGCATGGCGGTGTGCATGTCACGGATGTGAGCAATGCCAGCCGGACGCTGCTGATGGATTTGAAGACACTGGACTGGGATGAGGATATTCTGAAAATTCTGGGCATTCCCCGGCAGATGCTTGCGGAGATCGTGCCTTCCGCGGACAAATTTATCTGGGGGCATACCCTGGAAGACGGCCCTTTTGGCGCAAAAATTCCGGTCTGCGGTGCGCTGGGGGATCAGCAGGCTGCACTGGTGGGACAGACCTGTTTTTCCGCGGGTGAGGCCAAAAACACATACGGAACCGGCTGTTTTCTTCTCCTGAACACCGGAACCGAACCTGTGCCTTCCCGGCACGGTCTGCTGACCACCGTTGGATACCAGATACGGGGCGAGAAAGCCGTGTACTGTCTGGAAGGCTCCATTGCGATAACCGGTGCGCTGGTGCAGTGGATGCGGGACAATCTGGGGCTTATTTCCTCTGCACCGGAGATTGAAACATTGGCAAAAACTGTGGAGGACAACGGCGGAACCTATATTGTCCCCGCGTTTTCCGGCCTGTTTGCGCCTTACTGGAAATCAGATGCACGGGGAATCATCGCGGGACTTACCCGGTTTGTGAACAAAGGCCATCTCGCGCGGGCTGTGCTGGAGGCAACAGCATTTCAGACGCGGGACATTGTGGAGGCCATGAACCGGGATTCGGGCGTGGAACTCAACCGCCTCAAGGTGGACGGCGGCATGGTGGGCAATGAACTGCTCATGCAGTTTCAGTCTGACATTCTCAATGTTCCGGTCATCCGTCCTTCGGTGACAGAAACCACAGCGCTGGGAGCGGCTTATGCTGCCGGGCTGGCCGCGGGGTACTGGCCGGACAGGGATAATCTGCGGCAGAACTGGTCTGTGGACAAAACCTGGCATCCCCGCATGAGGGAACAGGACAGGGAAGAAGCCTGCAGGGGATGGAAAAAGGCTGTGGAAAGGACTTTTGCCTGGCAGGAGTAGGGTTCTGTTGTAATACTGGGCCGCTGTCTGCTGCGCCTCTTCCGCAAGTGGAAAGGACTTTTGGCTGGCAGGAGCAGGGTTCTGCCAGTCTGGAATCTGTGAGTTTCAAAAACCGGATTTTTCAAAAAAATCCGGTTTTTTGAACACACGAAAACTTCTTTTTGCCTGCTTATAAGTATGTTTTCAATGGCGAACCGGTATCATACCCTGTCTTTTGCATCCCGTTCGTCAAAGACTTCCTTTGCGGCAAACATGGCATTCAGCGCAGCCGGAAAACCTGCATAAACCGCCATCTGAATTATAATTTCAATGACTTCCTCACGGGTGCATCCCACATTGAGAGCACCGTGAATATGAACCTTCAGTTGGGGCCGTGCATTGCCGAGGGCGATCAGTGCGGCAACGGTTGCAATTTCCCTTGATTTCAGATCAAGTCCGGGTCGGGAATAGACATCGCCGAAAGGAAATTCAATGATGTAACGGCCAAGATCAGGAGCAATATCCTTCAGGCTTTCCACAACACGCTCACCGGCTTTACCGTCAATTTCCTGAAATTTTTTCCATCCTCTTTCATATCTGTCCTCTGTCATTGTTTTTCTCCTTGCATTCTGAATCATTATAAGTCTGAAACAATGCCTTTCCTTATTGCTTCCCCTTCATTCCGGAATATTGCCATTGCCGTATTCATCTTTTTGAATCCGAGTTTTGCATAAAATCCTTCCTTGCCGGGATTGGCATAAAGAATTATTTTGTTATGGTCCTGAGACTGACTGACGAGATACTGAACAATCTTCTTCCCAAGACCGATCCCCTGATAATCAGGATGCACGGATATGTCACAGATGCAGGAACAGTCCCGTCCATCCGCCAAAGCCCTGCCGACACCGATCAGTTTGTCCTCATCAAAGACAAAACATTTGAATCTGCTGGCAGAAAACACGGTTTCCAAATCAGCAGGCAGTTTCTGCCCGAGAGGAGCAATTCTGTACAGTTCGGACAGTTCATTCCAGTCAATTTTGCGCTGGTCACAGCACCATGTCAGATTCATTGAAATAAATTCCCTTTAGAGTTTCAGTTCCGCAGGATTGCCTTATTCCAGGCAACCGGCCATAAAAAATTTGACAGTGGGTCAAACCGGTTGATCAAAGTGCGCCCCTCCCTTGAGGGAGGGCTGTTACGTTCAGTTACAACTGACTGAAATCATTATCCCCCCCTTTGTAAAGGGGGGCAGGGGGGATTTCTCTTTCAACTGTCCGATAATCCCCCTTAATCCCCCTTTAAAAAAGGGGGAAACCGGACGGAGAACTTGACAGCCCTGTTCCCTTAAGGGAGGGGAGCCTTAAGGAAACGGCATTGAGGCTATGAACAGGCTTTTTCCACAATTTTTCTTTCCTCTACCGTCAGTCCGTACAGGTCATAAACCATCTGGTCAATTTCCCGGTCGGTCTGGTCAATCTGTGTTTTCAGTTCCCTGATTTGGATATGGCAGTTTTTCAGGGATTCAAACACGCTGCTGTCGTCTGTGTTCACTTTTTTCTTTTTCAGTTCTTTGATGAAATCTGCAAATTCCAGATTTTCCGGGTGCTGGAGTTTCTGAGAAAAGCTGTC
Source organism: uncultured Desulfobacterales bacterium (assembly GCA_964505535.1). Lineage (GTDB taxonomy): Bacteria > Desulfobacterota > Desulfobacteria > Desulfobacterales > Desulfococcaceae > JAABRU01. Next base: position 5,678 of record CAZDIU010000269.1, read on the forward strand.
CATCTTGTGATTGACGGTCAGGTATTCGGTCAGCTTTTGTTTCTGTTCCGCAAGCTGTCTGTTCAGATCAAGCATGGTGTCGGCTTTTTCAGTCAGTGGAGCTTCATCATCCGGAACAGCCACCGGCAACTGTTCAAAATACTGGGGTTTCATTTCAATATAACCGCCGCTTCTTTGGGCGCAAATATCCTTGAAAAAGAACCATGCGACTTTTGAATTTACAATACAAAGAAGATACTTCTTTTCAGTTGGCAATAATACTGAGGGAGCATTGATATAAGCTCCGCTTTCATCATAAGAGAATTTAGTGAAAACCTGTAAATTAGGCCATATAATTTTGGTTTTACTCATTTCAGAAAAATAGCTTGCGGCACATCTTTGGAGAGCGTACCATTCATATCTTATTCCCGTTTCTGCTTTATTTCTATTTTCTAATTTATCTTTATAGTTATGCAGATATGTATAGGTGCAGGGGTATGAATTTTTAAATTCCGCTTCCGCTTTGTCAGAAGCTCCATTTATTGATAAATCTTCATGTAATGGAAAATGCCAGGGAATAAATAAAATCCATTTATCAATGATCGGGGTGTACCATTTTTTTATATCCTTTCCTTCAAGAAATGGCTTTATCAATTCGGATTCTTTCGGATTTTTTGATATTATTTCATTTCGTTCCTGACCTGAAATAATGAATGCCTCATTCAAACCGGTTTTAATGCCATAATAACATTTCCCAAAAATATCCTTTACTGTCGGATTCGCTTTAATTTTTTCTTTAATACTGCTTACACTTTCTGATTCAAAAACCCAAAAGCTGTCTTCCAGTCCTGACTGTTCCACTGTCATCGAATCTTTGTTCATGCTGTAAGGCAGTTGATTCAAATCCTGTGTTTTAACTCTCAGATAAGCGAATTTGCCGGATTCTTTTTCTTTTTTCACTGTAATAATAACCGGGTATGTTGTCGCACCGTCAAAAATCTGTACATCCGAAAAATCCGTAAAACTGATAAACCTGCTGCTGTTTTTCAGAAAATGCCGAAGTTCAATCCCTGCTCCGGTTGTTTTTGTAAAACTGTTTGAAATATAGGTAAAAAATCCATTCTCTTTGAGTAATGACAGACCCTTTTCATAAAAATAGACATACAGATCCGCAGTACCGGAATAACACCGGTATTTTTCAGAAAAATAGGGTTTGTACGGTGTCAGTAATTCCTGCCGTACATACGGCGGATTCCCGATCACGACATCAAAGCCCCCGTTTTTCATAATCTCCGGAAATTCCTTTTCCCACTTGAATGCCTTTTTCCCGGCCACTTTGGGATCATCAATCAGGGAATTCCCGCATTTGATGTTATTGAAAAGATTGTTGAGTTTTTTATGCTTTGAAGCGGTTTTCAGCCACAGGGAAAGTTTGGTGATTTCCACGGATTCATCATTTATATCCACGCCGTACAGATTGTTTTCCAGAATTTCCTTATCCAGATCAAAAATATTCTCATTCCCCAGCCCCAGTTCTTCCATTTTACTGTTCACCTTCATTCCTTCGTCATGAAGATAATCAAAAGCCTGAATCAGAAACGCGCCGGAACCGCAGGCCGGGT
>CAZDIU010000270.1:0-7274 GCA_964505535.1 uncultured Desulfobacterales bacterium
TTCGGATCTGTGGGGAGTGGGGAGTGGGGGGTGGGGAGTGATGAGTGGAGAGTGATGGGTGATGAGTGGAGAGTGATGGGTGGGGAGTGATGGGTGATGAGTGATGAGTGGAGAGTGATGGATGATGAGTAAAGGGGGGAGTGATGGGTGGGAAGATTGGGAGGTTTGAGGATTTGATTGCATGGCAGAGGGCCAGGGTGTTGACTGCGGAAATATATGCTGTTACACGGCAGGGGGCATTTGCACGGGATTATGGGCTCAGGAATCAAATTTGCAGAGCATCGGTTTCCATTATGTCAAATATTGCGGAAGGTTTTGAAAGAGGCAGACCCGCAGAGTTTCATCAGTTTCTTTCCATTGCAAAAGGCTCCTGTGCAGAAGTTCGTTCACAGCTTTATATTGCCTATGATGCCGGGTATCTGAACCGTGAAAAATTTGAAATACTGATTGCAGATGCCGAAGAACTCGCCCGCATCATCGGCGGACTCCGTGCCTCAGCCGAAAAAAGAAAAAACAACTCATAACTCATCACTCATAACTCATAACTCATAACTCTCAAAGGAGACATTATGAAATACAAAGACCTGATACAGTTTGATCCCATTGAGACCACCATTCAACTGCGCCATGCAGATGAGAAAAAGGCTGCCGCGCAGCTTGTTTCCACCTATGTGATTTCTGATGAGATGGCGGAAAAAATTTCTGATATCATCGTTCCCCAAATGGGCTTTGATCACCCGGCTGACAACAAGGGCCTGCTGGTGGTGGGAAATTACGGAACCGGCAAATCCCATCTCATGTCTGTCATATCCGCGATAGCCGGGAATTCAGAAATGCTGCCTCTGCTCAGTCATCAGGGCGTGGCAAAAAAAATGGAGGCAGTTGCAGGAAGGTTCAAAGTCATCCGGACCGAAATCGGATCAACAGAAAATTCCCTGCGGAGCATTCTGACAGATGAACTGAAAAAGCATCTGGAAAAAATGGGCATTTCTTATACCTTTCCTTCGGTAAAGGAAATCACCAACAACAAGGCAGCGCTGGAAGAGATGATGTCTCTTTTTCATGAAAAGTATCCGGATGCAGGTCTGCTGGTGGTCGCGGATGAACTTCTGGAGTACCTTCGCACCCGAAATGATCAGGAAATCATTCTGGATCTCAGTTTTCTCCGGGAACTGGGGGAAATCTGCGGGGATCTCAGATTCCGCTTCATGGGCGGGGTTCAGGAATCCATTTTTGACAATACCCGTTTTTCCTTTGTGGCAGACAGCATCCGCAGAGTCAAGGATCGTTTTGAGCAGATTCTTATAGCGCAAAAGGATGTGCGCTTTGTGGTTTCCAACCGGCTGCTGAAGAAAACAGCGGACCAGCATCAAAGGGTCTGGGGGCATCTGTCCCGTTTTTCAAAATGCTATGGCCGGATGAATGAAAGAATGGATGAATTTGCCGCGCTTTTTCCTGTGCATCCGGAATATATACAGATATTTCAGCAAATACGGGTCGCGGAAAAACGGGAAGTGCTCAAAACCTTTTCCCTTGCCATGCGGCAGCGGCTGGAAAAAGATGTGCCGGAAAATGAACCCGGCATTATAACCTATGACACTTACTGGAACAGTCTGCGGGAAGACGCGTCTTTCCGATCCATACCCGATATTCGAGCGGTCATTGACTGCAGTCAGGTGCTGGAATCCCGCATTGAACAGGCCTTTACCCGTCCCATATTCAAACCCCTGGCTCTTAGGATTATTCATGCCCTTTCTGTGCACCGCCTTAGCACAGGGGATATTTATGCCCCTCTGGGTGTCACCACAGTGGAACTGCGGGACGGTCTTTGTCTTTATGTGCCTGGCATTGAGGATATGGGCGATGATCCCGCGGACAATCTGCTGACCCAGATTGAGGTGGTGCTGAGGGAAATTCTGAAAACCGTCAACGGACAGTTCATTTCTTACAATCCGGAAAATCATCAGTATTTCATTGATCTGAAAAAAACCGAGGATTTTGACGCGCTGATTGAAAACCGGGCCCAATCTCTGGATAAGTCCGTACTGGACCGCTATTATTATGAAGTCATCAAACAACTGCTGGAATGCACGGATCATACCTTTATTTCCGGTTACAAGATATGGGAGCATGAACTGGAATGGATGGAGAAAAAAGCCCCCAGGCCGGGTTATCTTTTTTTCGGGCTGGCCGGTGAACGGAACACGGTCTCTCCCCCGCGGGATTTTTATCTGTATTTTGTTCCGCCCCTTGATCCTCCAGCGTTCAGGGATGAAAAAAACGGGGATGAGGTTTTTTTCTTTCTGCGGGAAGCAGATGAGGAATACAGCATCGCCCTGAAAAAATACGCGGCCTGCCTTGAACTGTCGACCACAGCTTCGGGGCAGACAAAAAAAACCTATGAGGACATGTCCCGCGGATTTTTCAACCAGGTTCTGAAATGGTGCAGAGAACATATGGCAACTGCCTTCACTGTCATGCATCAGGGAAGAAACCGCGCGATTGCGGAATGGATAAAGGGATACAATATAAGAAAACTGACCGGTCTCTCTCCCCATGAAACAGTCAATTTCAGGGATCTGGTCAATACCGCGGCCGCGATCTGCCTGTCCGGACATTTTGCGGATCTGGCTCCCAAATATCCCAGGTTTTCCCTTTTGATTACAGGCCGGAGCCGGGCTTTGGCCGCGCAGGATGCACTGGCATGGATGGTGGGAAAACAGAAAAGCAAAATGGGAACCGCTGTTCTGGATGCGCTGGAACTGCTGGACGGCGAAAATCTGAAACCGGAAAAATCTCCCTATGCCTGTTTCATCACAGAGCTTTTTGCCAAAAAGGAGCACGGACATGTGCTTAACCGCAGTGAAATCATCACCGGCACTTACGGCACGGAATACATGGCTCCGGATTCCTTCCGGCTGGAGCCTGAATGGGTCGCGGTTCTTCTTGCCGCGCTGGTGAATTCCGGAGAGATTGTTCTGGCAATGCCGGGAAAAAAATATGATGCTGCCTCTCTTTCTGAACTGGCAGCGGTTCCGGTGGCCGAACTTGCGGAATTCAAACATATTGAAAAACCCAAAGACTGGAACCTTGCGGCCCTGCAGAGTCTTCTGGAACTCATGGGACTGTCTCCGGGTTCTGCCCATCTGATTGCACAGGGAAAAAATGAACCTGTGCAGGAACTGCAGAAAAAAATTGCCAAAACCCTCAGACGTGTGCTCATGGCAGAGCAGCAGATTCACACCGGGATGGTTTTCTGGGGGCAGAATCTGTTCACAGAAGAGGAAAAAAAGCAACTGCGCACCTGTCTTGGACAGGCCGGAGCCTTTCTGGAAAGCCTTCAGGTCTATTCCACTCCCGGAAAACTCAAGAGTTTCCGCTATGCAAAAGACGAGGTGCTGGCACAGGGAAAATTTCTGTCTGATTTGAAAAAAGCAGAGTATTTCCAAAGTCTTGTCTCTGACCTGGGGGAAGCCGCAGCCTATGTTTCCACTGCCGCGGCCGTGCTGCCGGAGGATCATGAATGGGTGGAACACAGCAGAAAGGTCAGAAGGGAACTCCTTGCAGATATGGCAGATCCGGAAAAACGTGAAAAAGACGATTTCCGGAAAAATGCCGCGGAAAAACTCATGGATTTGAAAAAGCGCTATATTTCTGTTTACACTGCCCTTCATGCAAAAGCCAGGCTGGGAATCAGCGAGGATAAAAGAAAAAAAGCGCTGATGAAAGATGAGCGTCTCCAGACACTGGACAAACTTGCGCATATTGAATTTTTGCCAGGCTCCCGCCTGCAGAATTTCAGGGATCGCGTTGCGGCTCTGCTTCCCTGTTATCATCTTACGGTTCCGGAACTGAAAAACAGTCCCCAATGTCCCCACTGCGGATACCGGCCCGGTGCCGAGGTTCAGGGAGCCTCTGCTGTCAGCATTCTGGATTCTCTGGAAGAGGAACTGGAAAAAATGCTTCCGGAATGGACAAAAACCCTGATGCACAATCTTTCGGATCCGGAGATTCAGGCAAATCTGGCTTTGCTCAAACCCGGAAGCAGAAAAGGAATTGAGGATTTTCTGAAAAAAGGGGAACTGCCGAAAAACATTGCAAAGGATTTTGTTCCCTCGGTGCGGGAACTGCTTTCAGGTCTGATAAAAATGGAAGTGGACAGCAGCGAACTGAAAAAAGCGCTGCTCTCAGGCGGCTCACCCGCAACAGTTGCGGAACTCCATGAGCGCTTTGAAAGATTTGTCCGTGATCTGAGCAAAGGAAAGGACCCGGCAAAGGTGCGGATTGTTCTGGGTTGAGATTTGAATTGGGATTTGATAAGATTTGACAACTTTTCAAAAGTTGTCAAATCTGTCATTCATGTTTTGTCAAAACTGGTATGAAACAAGGCTGTTCAGGCTTTTTGCGGAGCAGAATTGTTTCAGCCACGAACAGACACGAATTTTCACGAATTGTTGTAAGCAGGCAGCCATAAATTTTCTGTGCATTTGAAAAACCGGATTTTTTTGGAAAAATCCGGTTTTTATACCTGAAAATTTTCGGTTGGATACGTAACAGCAAAAGGAGATTGTGATTATGAATGCGCTCAGAATGATTCAGGAAGTGGAAAACGGCAGGCTGGCAATAGAATTGCCGGAACCTTTCCGAAAGGGAAGAATTGAAATCATCATTATGCGCTCTGATGAGGCCATGCCATCTGAAGATATTGAAATCAAAAAAAATTCTGATGAATTTGATCCGGATCGGTTTCGGGGTGTCTGGAAATATCTGAATCTTGATGCAGAAAAGATATGCAGGGAGATGAGAGAGGAATGGGATCAAAGGTTTTAATAGATACCAATATTATTGTTTACCATTTTGGCGACAGTATACCGGAGACGGAAATTCCGATAATAAGAGATTGGTTTAAATCATCTTTTAATATCTCCATCATAACAAAAATGGAATTTCTCGGATGGTCCGGCTTTGACGATAAGGTATATCAGCAGGCAGAATCTTTTCTCAGTCATGCCTATGTACTGGGGCTGGATGAAAATATTGCAAACAAAGTAATCCAGCTCAAACGCAGGCATAAATTCAAACTGCCGGATGCCATTATTGCCGCAACCTGTCTGATTGGCAATTATATGCTGGTTACCCGGAACACAGATGATTTTAAAGGCATAGACGGACTGAATCTTTATAATCCCTTCAGGGAAAAGATGGATCAGCACATTTGAGGAGTAAGTATCCAAGCGAAAGTTTTCAGATATAAAAAAACCGGATTTTTTGGAAAAATCCGGTTTTTCCGAAAAATTTTATGCCTGAAAATCTGCATTTCAGATCAGCGGGGAATGAAGAGAGGTCAGAGATGATAATCTCACGAATCATTTTGAAAAACTGGCGAAATTTTCCGCACGCGGATGTTCCCCTGGGCTCACGGGTGTTTCTTATCGGCCCCAATGCCTGCGGAAAATCAAATTTTCTTGATGTGTTCCGCTTTTTAAGAGACATTGCAAAGCCGGGCGGGGGACTGCAGAGCGCGGTAAAACAGCGCGGAGGACTTTCCAAAATCCGGTGCCTTTCAGCCCGGCGTTCTCCTGATGTGGAAATCGAAGTTCATTTTTCAGATGCCTCCGGCATGTTATGGAAATACCGCATCGGAATCAGTCAACTGACCAGGGGACACAGATATACATACCTGACGCATGAAAGCGTGATGAAGGGAAATGACATTCTCCTGAACCGGCCGGATGAAAAGGATCGGGAAGACGGACTGAGACTGACCCAGACCCATCTGGAACAGATTGTCGCAAATGCGGATTTCAGGGAAATTTCCGAATTTTTGAATTCCATCCTGTATCTTCATCTTGTGCCGCAACTGATCCGTCATCCTGACGGGTTTGCAGTTCAGGGGATTTCTGAAGATCCCTTTGGCAGAAATTTTTTGGAAAGAATGGCAAAAACTCCTGAAAAAACCAGAAAAACAAGATTAAAAAAAATCGGTGAGGCCCTGCGGATTGCCGTACCCCAACTGAAGGATTTAAGCGACACAAAAGATGAACTGGGCGTGCCGCATCTGGAGGCCGTATGGCAGCACTGGAGACCAGGGGCAGGAAAACAGCGCGAGGATCAGTTTTCAGACGGAACCCTGCGTCTGATCGGTCTGTTATGGTCTTTATTGGAAAATGATGCTCTGCTGCTGCTGGAAGAACCGGAACTGTCGCTCAATTCCGGCATTGTCCGCAAACTTCCGGCTCTGCTGTACCGTTTTCAAAGCAAAAAGAGAAAAGGTCAGGTCATTCTGAGTACCCATAGTTATGATCTGCTGTCAGAACAGGGGATTGGCGCTGAGGAGATTCTGATGCTCAAACCGGAAAAAGAGGGAACCGCAGTGGAATCTGCCGCATCAGACAAAGATATCCGGAATCTGCTGGAAGGCGGAATGAGCATTGCGGATGCCGTGATTCCTGTTACAATTCCTGAAAATATCAGCCAACTGGAACTTTTCATCTGAATGTCTTCAATACCGATTCATATTGCTGTGGAAGATGTTTTAAGCGAGATGGTTCTGCGGAGAATACTGGAATACGCCTGCCGGGGATATGTGCTGTGTTCCTGTTACAGACGGCAGGGAGCCGGTTATCTGAAGAAGAATGTCAGAGGGTTCAATAATGCGGCCAAAGGAATTCCCTTTCTTCTTCTCACAGACCTTGATACAGCAGGGTGCGCGGCCGAACTGATTCGAACCTGGCTTCCTGTATCCCGGAATCCGAATTTTCTGTTTCGGGTGGCTGTAAGGGAAGTGGAAGCATGGCTGCTGGCAGATCGCCGGGGATTTTCAGATTTTCTGAAACTTTCTGAAAAACAGATTCCCGTGAATGCGGATGATATAACTGATCCAAAGCAGATGATTGTAAATCTTGCAAAAAAATGCAGAGTAAGGGAATTGGCAAATGCCATTGCCCCGCGTTCTGGCAGCACATCAAAGGTTGGGCCGGATTATAACGGCAAACTGTCTTATTTCACATTGAATTTATGGGATATTGACAGAGCTTTGATGAATTCGCAGAGTCTGGCGCGCTGCGTAAGGGTTATTAAGGAATTCCGGCCTGTTTTTTCGGAAAAGGATATGACAATGCCATGAGAGTTGAGATTTGTGTGCAACTACAGGTTGTAAGAAAATATTTTTGGGGATTCCTGTAGGTTGGGTTAATTTTCTGATTTTTTTGTAAAAATCAGAAAATTAACCCAACTTCTCCCTGTTGGGTTAAATTTTTTAATTTTCTGAAAAA
>CAZDIU010000271.1:0-7245 GCA_964505535.1 uncultured Desulfobacterales bacterium
TGCCTGGCTGTGCCTCTGCCGCAAATTCCGTATGCCCGGTTGCCCGCCTTCCATCCGGTCATCTGAAATTTAAAAATCAATCAACAAGTTATATCTTCACCGGAACGAAATAAAATCCGTATGCGGAATCCCCTCTGAAAAGAGAAATCCATGAATACAATAAAACATATTTGCCGTTTGACAATATGGGACTTGATTTTTTTACGCAATCAGGGTTATTATTAAAGATTGTGTTAATATATAATCCGCAGTGACTGTCCGGGAACAGGCATCCGGATGCCGAATGCAATGCCGCCAGCTCAGTCCGCAGATTCGGTTTTAAGTGCCTGCTCACAGCCTTTTCGGCATGTTGCAGCGTGTCCGGCAGTTTCCCTGAAAAACGGGTTAAGCAGTCTGGCCGGTTCCGCATTGTGCCGAAAAAAAGTATATGGGCAGTCACCGGTTCGTTTCACATAAAACTGAAGGTCGGATTGGCGTATTTCGGCAGACTCAACACCGGATGCAATTCGGCATTCAGGTTTTGCCATGAAATTCACCCGCAGTTCCGGATGAAACTGTTCCGTGTTTATATGCTGTTTTTGCCATGTTCGGAGTGTTTACCTTAACCGGCATTGATGAATGCCCATCCATATAAATTTTAATCCGACTGTATAAATTTTAATCCGACTGTCCCTCTTCTGGAATAAAAATGCCATGCTGTTTTCTTCGCCTGAAATTACACTGATTGTTTTTGTGACCGGTCTGTGCATCGGCAGTTTTCTGAATGTGTGCATTTACCGCATTCCGGAATCCAAATCCATTGTCAGCCCCCCTTCCTCCTGCCCCCAATGCGGCTACAGGATACGGCATTATGACAACATTCCTGTGATAAGCTATCTGCTTCTCCGGGGCAAATGCCGACAGTGCCGGGTGCCCATTTCCTTCCGTTACCCAATGGTGGAACTGCTCACCGGTTTTTTTGCTCTGTGGGTATACTTCCGCTTTGGGCTGAGTCCGGAGGCACTGGTCCGCTTTGTCTTCATTTCTGTTCTGCTGGTCATCACTTTCATTGACATTGATCACCGGATCATTCCGGATGTCATCTCCATGCCCGGAATTCCCCTGTTTTTTCTGGCCTCCTTTGCCGTGCCGTCTCTTACGTACAAAGATTCGCTGCTGGGGATCATTCTGGGAGGGGGAAGTCTTTACATGGTCGCTCTGAGCTATCTGCTTCTTGCCAAAAGAGAGGGGATGGGCGGAGGCGACATCAAACTGCTGGCCATGATGGGAGGTCTGCTTGGATGGAAAGGCGTGCTTTTCACGATTTTTGTCAGTTCTGCCATCGGAACCGTAATCGGAACAGCCATTATGCTGGCAAGCCACAAAGACATGAAACTCGCCCTTCCCTTTGGGCCGTTTCTGGCACTGGGCGCTGTCATATACATATTTTTCGGGCAGGAACTGATTTCATGGTACTTCGGACTGATGTGATGCTATGAGAATTGCGGTTTTGACCGGAAATATGGACGCACCGGGGCCGATGCTGACCGATGCAGAGAAATCCGGAGCAGGTCATATTCGATTTCCGGGAGCCACTGTCGGTTACGAATCTGAATCCGGAAGCGTGATGCGGGCGCGTTTCTGCCGGTAAAAATTCACAGGGCAATCTGCAATGAGTGGCTTGACCGTAGCCGGATGTTCAGGTATGAAATACCATCTGCACAGAGACCGGCAATTCCAAGACATGGGAAATGGAAAAGAATGATTCTGCATTCCCGGCGCAAGGAGCCATATTTTTAAAAATCTGAGGAAAAAAAATGACGGAAAGCATCAAATTTGTCTGGGGTGACAGGACTTTTGAACTGCCTGTTATCGAAGGAACCGAAGGCGAAAAAGCCATTGACATTTCAACACTGCGCAAAGAAACCGGGCTCATTACCATGGATCCGGGTTTTGTGAATACGGGGTGCTGCAAAAGCGCCATCACCTTTATGGACGGAGAAAAAGGCATTCTTCGGTACAGGGGCTATCCCATTGAGGAGCTGGCTGAACAGTCCAGTTTCCGGGAAGTGGCCTATCTGCTGATTAACGGCGAACTGCCAACCCGCAGGCAAATCACCCGTTTTTCCGTAATGCTCAACGATCATTCCCTGGTTCATGAGGATATGCGCCAGTTTTTCGCCAGTTATCCCCGGCAGTCCCATCCCATGGGCATCCTGTCCTCAATGGTCAACGCTCTCAAAAGTTTTTACCCCTATCTGGAGGGAACCAAAGAGGAAATCAACATGACTGTAACCCGTCTGATTTCCAAGGTCCGTACCCTCGCCGCCATGTCTTACAAGATCTCACGGGGACATACGGTCATCTACCCCCGGCCGGACCTGTCCTATTGTGAGAATTTTCTGAACATGATGTTCAATTCGCCGGTGAAACCTTATGAAATTGATCCGGATGTGGTCAATGCCCTGAGTGTGTTCCTGATTCTTCATGCAGACCATGAACAGAACTGCTCCACTTCCGCTGTCCGGGTGGTGGGAAGCGGACGGGTCAATCTCTATGCTTCCATTTCCGCGGGGATTGCCGCTCTGTGGGGACCTCTGCACGGAGGGGCCAATCAGGCTGTCATTGAAATGCTGGAACGAATTGACAGAAAAGAGATTTCCATCAATGAGGCTGTGGAACGATCAAAAGACAAAAAGGATCCTTTCCGGCTCATGGGTTTCGGACACAGGGTTTACAAAACCTATGATCCCCGTGCCAAAATCATGAAAAAGATCTGCGATCGGCTGCTGACAAAACTCAATATCAATGATCCGCTGCTGGATATTGCCCAGACCCTGGAGGATATCGCGCTCAACGATGACTATTTCATTTCACACAACCTCTATCCCAATGTGGATTTCTACAGCGGAATTGTGCTCCGGGCCATCGGGATTCCCACCGAGATGTTCACGGTGATGTTTGCCATCGGCAGACTGCCGGGATGGATTGCACAGTGGAAGGAAAGCATGGAGGATCCGGAATGGAAACTCAACCGGCCCCGGCAGATATATATCGGGCCCCTGAAAAGGGAGTATGTGCCCATTGACGACCGATAGGCAGCCGGTTATACTTTTGAGATGCCCGGTTCCCGGAGCCACCCGGTTTTCCGAAGACCGGTGTGTGAAAAGAGGAAAAATTTTTCCTGTTTTCCTGTTCCAGTGCCCTGTCCCGGAACAGGAAAACAGGCATTGTGACTTTTTGCAAGTTCATCAAACAAGGAATCACTGCACATGAATCAGATGCCCCGGTCTGCACCGGATACTGTCAAAACCGATTTGCTTGTCCCGATTGCCTATGAATACAGGGGAGTAAGGGATGTGGATATTGAAATCTCCCAGCCGGAGTTTACATCCGTATGCCCTATGACCGGGCTTCCGGATTTCGGAACAGTAACTGTGAAATACCGGCCCGGAGAAAAAATCATTGAACTGAAATCACTGAAATATTACTTTCTGCAATACCGTAATGTGGGCATATTCTATGAGCACGCGGTCAACCGGATTCTGGACGATCTGGTGACCGTTCTTTCCCCCAAACACATGGAGGTGATTGGGGATTTCACGGCCAGAGGCGGTATTTCCACGAGGGTTACCGCAATGTACGGAGGGGAAAACTGATGTGTCACACCCAAAAAAGATCCGCACAGAAAATGCGGAAAATCCCCGTCTTTGTCTGCCTGGCTGTGTGGATTCTGCTGGCAGGCTGTTCGGCTGTTTCCACGGTAAAAGACCGGGCTGCCAAAATGACAGCGTCTCTGCCTTTCACCAGCGGCCATCTGAAAAAAAGGGTGGCGATTGTTCCGCCGGAAAACCGCACCTTTATCGGAAAAGCGGATATCGCAGGGGCTGTGGGAAAGCGTTTTGCTGAAATTCTGGACAGAGAATGCCGGAATATTGTTCTTGTCACACCCGAAGATCCGGCATATCCTGCCCAGCTCTTTCAACTGCAGCGCAATGCGACCGGAGACATTGACAATCTGGCCCTGGCACGCCTGGGATCGGAGGCAGGGCTGAATGCAATCGTGGCTGTGACAGTCATGGATGCAGACGCGGATGAAAAGGAAAAAGGGATTCTGATTTTCAGGAATACACATTATTTCGGAACAGCCTCGGCTGATGTTGCAGTATATGACACCGGCACAGGCGCCAAACTGCTGGATAAGAGCATCACCCGGAAAAAGGAACTGGACGGTGCGGAATATGACACTGTCAAAGCCAGGAATGCTGCCGGTGTTTACGCAATGACAGACCTGCTGGAGGAAATTGCCGAAGAAGGTGCTGAAAAAGTCTGCGAAGCGATTCAGAAACAGCCCTGGCAGGGATATGTTTCCGCTGTTTCAGACGGGAAAATCCTGCTTTCATGCGGAAGAGAAACAGGAATGAAAGCCGGAGACAGATTTGAGGTGTTTGACAGGGGAGAAATCATCAGGGGGAAATATGGCCAGCAGTTTTACATTCCCGGCCGCAAAACCGGAGAAATGATCATCACAGCCGTTTTTGTCGGAAAGGCAGAAGGAACCCCTGTGGGAGATGCCATCGTAAAACCGGGATTTTTTGTCCGTTTGAAATAAGTGGTCTGTCAATTAAGTTTTCTGACATTCTGAGGAGTCCGGACTGAAAGTTTGGGACTGTCCTCTCTGCGGGTTTTGCCAAACTTTCAGTTTGGCACTCCTGTGGAGATTTCTGATGCAAAAGAATTTATTTGACAGACCAATAAGTGCCTGTTCAATCATCCGGCAGCATTCCGCACCGAACTGGGGGAGCAGGCTCCAAACCTGCCCCCTAAATAAAATCTTCCTGTATACGCTCACAGGCAGAATATGAAAAAGCGTCATAATTCCTGACACCTGACACCTGACACCTGAGAATCTGCACTTTTTCATATAAAAAACTGATTGAACGGGTGCAGAAATACCATTATTATAACCATACAGATTTATGTTCGGCGGCAGAGAACTCCGAAGCGGTATAAGTGGAATATAACGAAACAAACAAAGGTTAAGCGGAGGAAAAAAAATGTCCATTGATCCCCAAAACATAACGATCCTGCTGGTCGAAGATGCTGCCGTTATGCGCAATATCGAAGTAAAGACCCTGGACACCCTGGGGTTTAAAAATATTATCGAAGCCGAAAACGGGGAAGCAGCCATACAGAAGCTTCAGGAGGCAGAACGTATTGATATTGTTATCAGTGACTGGAATATGCCCGAAAAAGACGGTTTCGAACTTCTGAGATGGATACGATCCGATGAAAAGTACAGGCAGATGCCGTTCATTATGGCCACAGGCCAGGGGGACAAAAAACAGCAGCAGAAAGCCATGGACGCGGGTGTCAGCAGTTATATTGCCAAACCCTTTGACAGCATCGAACTGAAAAACAAGATTGAAGAAGCTTTCGGCATCAAAAAAGTTCCGGAAAAACTCAGCGCTGAGGAAAGGAAACCCCGCAAAACCGCATCCGGAAAGGTCAAGCTGCGGATCGCGCATATCCAGATCACAGACCATCTGGTACTGGGGGTGCTCAAACATCTCATCGAAAAGGGCGATATGTCCCCGAAGTATTTCGAGCTGGAAACCCAGTGTCTGCCGGGATGGAACCCTGTGGCCGATGCCCTGGAAAGAGGAAGAGTGGATGCGGCCTGTGTACTGGCGCCCATTGCCATGGATCTGTACAGTTTTGATGTTCCGATTAAAATGATCCTCCTGGCCCACAAGAACGGAAGTATTTTTGTGCGCAACAGGAAAGGGGATTACAAAGAACCTTTCCAAAATTTTTTCAAGGGAAAATCCTTTCTGATTCCCCACAAACTTTCCATTCATCACATGCTTTCCCATATGTTTTTTGACCGGGTGGGCCTGAGGGCCGGAATGAACGGCGACAGGGGGATGGATGTCAATTTCGAGGTGGTCGCTCCCGTTAAAATGCCTGAATTTCTGCGCAGCAATGAAGAGGCCTGCGGATTCATGGTGGCAGAACCCATCGGAACAAAGGCCATCGCGTCGGGCGTTGCCGAACTGCAGTTTCTTTCCGGTGAGCTGTGGTCTCAGCATCCCTGCTGCATAGTGGCCATGCGGGATGAGTTCATCGGTCCCCATACGGATGCCGTGTATGAACTGACCGAAATGCTGGTCAGGGCCGGGAACTTCATTGAGCAGAAGCCGGAACTCGCTGCTGAGGTGGCTGTCAATTTTCTGGATCCGGACAAACGTCTGGGGCTGAAGGTTCCGCTGCTCAAAAACGTGCTGACCGAAACCCAGGGCATCAAAGCCGGGGATCTGTTTCCCCTGATCGAGGATTTTGACATCATGCAGCGGTATATGGCCGAAAAAATGAAGGTCGGATCAATCATTGATTTGGAGAAATTTATTGACATCCGCTTTGCAAGGGCAGCCTACAAAGATCGGATTACCAGCCATCAGCCCTCCAATCTCCATGCAACTGAGGAGGTTGTGTCTGAAATTCTGTACCGCAGTGTGAATGAGGAGATTGTCAATGCCAAGTCCATGCTCAACAAAGAAGGCAAATATCTGACCTTCCGGCTGGGGGAGCAGGAATACGGGATTGATATTCTCAAAATCAAGGAAATCATCGGCATGATGCCCATCCGGAGCATTCCCTGTTCCGTGCCTTTTGTCAAAGGAGTTATCAATCTCAGGGATACAGTCATTCCGGTCATTGACCTGCGGCTCAAGTTCGGAATGGAGGAAATTTCCTATACGGACCGCACCTGCATCATTGTGCTGGATCTGGAGAGCAGGGGAAGACATCTTCATCTGGGAATTGTGGTGGATACCGTTCTGGAAGTGCTGAACATCAGGGCATCGGAAATTGAGGACACGCCCTATTTCGGTGTCAATATTGACACCCGGCTGATTCTGGCCATTGCCAAGATGGACAAAGGCATTAAAATTCTGCTGGATATTGAAGAGGTTTTTGAGTGGGAAGATGAGAAGATAAAGGACAGCCTGCTCTTATAAGGCAGCCGGGGCATAGCAGTCTTTCCGCATGCCCCGGAGCCTTTTGTACGCAAATTACTGCCGCACACGGGTTGTGCCGTCTGCGCTTTTGAGTATTCTGATTCTGTCTCCCACAAGATACTGATCATCAGCCTCCTGAACTACGGCTATGATCTGGCCGTTATCCAGTTCCACGGTGATCTCCAGCCCGTTTCTGCCGGTAACCCCTTCTTCAATGGCTCCGCCCGCCAGTGCGCCCACAACACCG
>CAZDIU010000272.1:0-7241 GCA_964505535.1 uncultured Desulfobacterales bacterium
TCTGTCGCCTTTTTCCGCAATTGCCTCTGCGGTTTCCAGCAGTTCACTGTCCGGTGCGGAAACCCCGAACGTATGCAGCCCGTAAGGAATCATCCGGGTTTTCAATTCCAGCAGATAATGTTCGAGCTTTTCCAGATTCTCTTTGTTCACCGTCTGAATATCCAAATCTTTGTTCAGGCCGAGACGGTCTGTCATTTCCCGAATCCGCTCCAGTTTTGCTTCCTGTATTTTTTCCGAAGGTGAGGCATGATGTTCGCTGATAAGCGAAGCCAGCAGCGTGTAATCCGCATAGGTTCCGCCCCGCCTGAACGGGGGCGTGGCATGGTCAATAATCGCTGCTCTTCCCCGGCGTTTTGCCTGAATGCCTTCTCCCACATCATCCGCAATGTAGGGATAAAGGCTGGGAATATCGCCAATCAGCACTTCCGGCGCGCACTGCCATGTCATGCCTGCCTGTTTTCCGGGCAGCCATTCATGCGTGCCGTGCGTTCCCAGACTGATCATGGCATCAGGTTTCAGCACCTTCTGCAGCCAGAAATAAAACGCGGCATACTGATGATGCGGATATAAAACCGTGCTGTGATACAGTTTGTCCGGATCATCGCTCCATCCCCGCACCGGCTGCGGAACCAGAATCAGATTGCCCAGCCGGAGGCAGGGAATCACAAAGCGTCCGTCTTTGACCATGATTTTGGATTGTTCCGGCTTTCCCCAGTCTTTTTCCACTTTTTCCTGAAAATCAGCCGGGGTTTCCGCCAGCCATTTGCGGTAATCCGACAGTTCCACAAATGCGGCATTTCCCTCCCGAAGCAGATCGTCCAATTCTCCGGGTGCCCATGTGCCGATATTGCGGCCGGATTTCAGCAGCAGGTTCATAATTTTATCTTCGCTGAAATCGCCTTCAATCGTATAACCCTGCTGCTTCAGATTTCGGATGATTTCCGCGATGCTGCGGAACACATTGAGATAACTGGCTCCGATATTCTGCTTGCCCGCGCCGTGATTGTAATACACCAGCACGATTTTTTTATCCCTGTTGGCTTTCTGCTTGAGCGCGTGCCATTTTGCCGCGCGGCGGGCAAGCATTTCGACATGACTCTGCACCGGAACATACGCGTAAGTTTTAATATCCGGGCGGTTCGTGATTACCCGCTCTTTGACACCGATAACCGAAGGTTCGATGAGTCCCGAAATTTCAGGTGTGGAAAACTGCATGGTCATATCTGCCGGAGAAATTCCCTGCGGCGATGCCAGCCATTCTTCTCCGGTATTGAAAAAAAGATACTGGGCATTGAGCACCGGAACATCTGCTTTTTGCAGAATTTCCGCAAGCCTGCCGGTCAGGGTGGAGGAAAATTTGAAATCAAAGCCGGTAATGGAACCGAGTCTGCCGGACAGATGCCGGGAAAAAAGCAGTTCTTCCAAATTTCTGTCCCGATCTTTCATTTCACGGAACCAGCAAATTGCATTGATGCCGTTGCGCTCGTATGCCCGAATCAGGGCATCCAGAGGCTCTTTCTTGCCATCCAGTGCAAAGGTCGGGAAAATAATGGACAGATTCCACAGTTTGTCCGGCTGAAATTTCCCGGAAGCCCTGTACCATTTCATGTATTCATCAATGCCGGAAAAGAGTTTTGGCGCGTCCGGATGATAAAGTGCATTGTCCGGCGGCACTGTCGGCGGTTCGTATGCAGTGGGAATGCCCAAATCCCGATTCGCGATAAACCGGATCAGGTTGGCAAGATTTTCTGCGGAAGTGAAACTGTAATAGGCATGGACGGTTTTATCCATGACAAACCCGGCATCCAGAAAATCCTGCGTATGGCTTGAACCTCTGACCGCGTACAGTTTGGCTTCGGGATTGATGGCTGCCCGGTTTTCAAGCAGCCAGTCCGCTGGATTGTTCTGCATAATATCCACCACTGCCGCATCCATATGTGTGACAAACGCACGCATTTCTTTGCTGCCCGTATCTGCTTTTGTGAATATCCGAATATCGGCATTGGGCAGATTTCCCAATTCCAATGCCCGGATGCACACATAGGCATCCACATCTCCCACAAACAGCCCAATGCTTCGCGTCTGCGCCCATGCCGGAGCCGAAAGGAGCAGAAGCAGCAGGGCATAGGCATAAAATTTCAGATCGGTTTTTAAAAATGTCATGTTTTCAAATTCCTGATCTCATCCAGTTATCAACAATATGCTTGGGAAACATCCGAAGTTCCGAAGGATCGAAGCGATATTCCGGGAGATACTGCATCACCAGACGGGCAACAGCCACTGACTGATTGAAATCTCTCTTTTTTTTCAAAGGGTCCCGATCTTCCTGCTGACTCATCCACAGTTTATGCAGAACAAAAGAACGGGGGTCAGGAACAATCATGGTTGCAGGAAACCCGTCATCTCCGATCACCGTTTGTGAAAATTTCGGAGATGAAATCAGCCATTGCAGGTTCCGGATTTCCGCAGCTCTTAAATCGTCATTCCCGCCCATGCGCTGCCGTTCTTTTCGGGTTGCCGGTCTTGGCTCCGGTTTGATCAGATCCACCATATAGCCGTCCTTGTTTACCGCCCTGAATCCGTATTTTCTGACCGGCTCGAATGTCCGGTCCGCTTTTCTCAGCAGTCCGATAAATCCGCTTGAATTCATATTGTTATCCGCTGCCAGACACAGCTTGGGCCGTATATCCCACAGAATATCGGCATCCTGTGTCGCGGTTACAGAGCGATCCAGAAATACGCCGGCCGCACTTTCATACGCATACAGGGCGTTTGTCCCGATAATGACGATATTTTTTCCGAGAATCCGGTGCTGTTCTGACAGACGCAGAATTTTGGCACAGATACGCGGAACACGCTGAATCAGGGCAGCCTTGCAAAATCTTGCCTGCTCCTCAAGTTTTTGCTTCAGTCCGTCAAACCGTTCCTTTATCCTCTGTTTGCTTTTATGAAATTCGGAGAATATTTTTTCGGAAAATTCTGACCGGATTCCCAGACTTTTTCCGTTTCCATGCCGGTCATTCAGACGAAACAGATATTCCTTTCCCCCGGATTTTTTCCAAAACATGCTGCCCCGATAGGAGACCTTTTGCCAATAGGCTTCCCTGTATGCTTCGTATATCTGAGCCGCATCAATGAACACTCTTCGCTGATTGTCACTCATTTCCCTGAAATTCATATAATTTTCCTTCAAAATTGAAATGATCTGATTTTGAAGGAAAAAATCATAAATGTCAAGGCATAATCTGCATTAAAAACGGATTTCATACCCAACCTTGAAAAGCCGTCCGAGTTCGTAATACGCGTACTGATTGCTGGCATCTGCGGACATATCGCCTGAAACCTGAACCTCTTCATCAAAAAGATTATCCGCAGAAAAAGTGAGATACCCTTTCCACAGCCTGTATTTACTGTAAAAATTCAGCACTGCATTGCTGTCCAGCTCCCGCTCCCGCTCGGAAAGTATCTGACAGTTCAGATCCAGTGTTATGACATCACTGAGATATTCAATGCCCAGACTGGTCTGCAGTTTGGGGCCTGCCTGATATTCCTTTCCATCGGTATCATCCGCAGTGGGATCTGCCCAGTATCCTGAAAAATAAAGAGAAAGATTCTGCATCCATCCGTTCTGCCGGACAAAGGGATGCAGCCCGACTTCCCATTCAATGCCTTTGCTGTCATACTCTCCGGCATTGAAATAGGTCTGGGGATAACCCCGGCTTTTGTCGATTTCAATTTTGTCTTCATACGTCATGTAAAAAGCGGAAAAGCGCAGACGAAGAAAATCAAGGTCATATTTCACTCCGGTTTCGTAAGTCCAGCCCTGTTCAGGTCCCAGATTGGGATTTCCGACCATGAAATCACTTTGATAATACAGATTGTTGAAGGTTGGCGCACGAAATGCTTTTCCTGCATTGGCAAAAAGATTCATTCTGTCTGCAAGTTTCCAGTTCAGTCCCAGACTGGGAAGGAATTTTTCATAGTCATCGGTTCCGGATTCGCCGTCAATGAACTGATCCCGTATGCCGGCAGTGATTTCCACACATTCCCAAAATGTTTTTTTGACCTGTGCAAACAGGGAATAGTCATTGCGATGGTGTTTTCCGTACTGGGTGTTGTAATCCGCACCGCGATAAATCCAGTCTGCGCCTCCGGTAATCTGCCACCCTGCCGCCTCGATCCTGTAATCGGCTTCCGCTCCGTAATTGTAATTTTTGTTTCTGCTTTCCGGATCATCCGGTGTGGTGTACAACTGGCGCCGCATTTCATCATAATTGCCGAAAACTTTGGCTTTGAACTCCGGCGTTTCATATCTTAAATTGGCAAAATTCTTGGCATGTTCCTGCTCTGTGCCTTCATAAGGTTTTGCAGGGCTGTCATACACTTTCTGAAATCCGGTTTCATAATAAGACCCCAGATAATCCAGATGCAGATTGTCAACCAGACTGGCATTGAAATTCCAGGAATATTTGTCAGATGCTTCCATATCATAGCGGTATTTCTTGGAAAAACTGCGGGAGATTTCTTCCTGATCTCCCAGATGCTGCCAGTTGAAGCCCAGATTCACATGGGGAACCATCGCGGAAACGCTGTGATTGTGGTAAGATTCTGTGCCGAATTCCGCTGCGGCTTTGAACGCTTTTTCTTTCCGGGTTTTTTTGGTGATGATGTTGATTACACCGCTCATGGCATCCGCACCGTAAAGGGTGGATGCCGCGCCCTTGAGAATTTCAATGCGCTCAATCTGGTCAAGGGGGATGGTGTTGAGATCATAGGCATGTCCGGCTGCGCCCTGAATCGGAGAACCGTTGATGAGAATCAGTTCCCCGTCTTTGACGCCGCGAATGCTCAGCGAACTGTTCATGCCGCCGTGGGAAATTCCCAGCGGTGCATAGGCTTTATAGGCAAATCCGCCTGCGCGGTTCATGGCATCCACCAGATTGTTGGCTCCGGTTTCTGTGAGTTCCTCAGAAGAAATCACGGTGACAAAATGGGGCGTGTCCTTTTCTTTGACCGGAAAACGTTCCGCAGTTACGGTAATGGTTTCCATGGAAACGGGTTTTTCCTCCTCCGCGACCGCCATACCCGCCACAGCAATCACTGCCATTGCAACTGTCAGATTCTGCTTTAAAAATCTGCCCATCATCTGTTTTGTCTCCTTTTTCATTGAAAATCAGGTTATGAATGATTATTCTGCCTTGTCTTCAGGCACATACACCATGGATCCGTCTTCCAGTTTGTATGCCACGCCAAGACGGGTTCCTTTGCCTTTGGCTGTCTCTCCGCTCACTCTGACTGCGCTGATTTTGCGTCCTTCCTTGGTGATGATTTCCATCTGCCCGTTTTCCGCTTTTTTCATAATGGTCAACTTGCTTTTCTCACTGAACAGATCATTGAGATGATAAGCTGTGAACATCATGACAATCAGCCCCACAATAAACACTGCACTCAGATCAAAAAGATTGGCAATGCCGCTGAGGGGATCATCATCGCCGCTGTCCTGCGCATAGCTGTGATACCGGCTGTTTTTGAAATATTTCATGGCTTTCTTTCTCCGTTGACCAGCACTTCGGTTGCCAGTTCCAGATTTTTGATGTCTTCCTCAACCCATCTGCGTTTTACCGCATAAAGAAAAAATGCCGCAACGCCGGTGGAAAGTCCCACAACCGTTGTGGTAAAGGCAACCACCAAATCTGAAGACAGACGGCTCATGTCGCCCTGTCCCAGTCCTGCCAGTCCCGTACCCATTGGGATCAGTGTGCCGACCAGTCCCAGAGAAGGTCCCACTCTGACCAAAATATGCAGGCGATCCAGAGATTTCCACATGCCCAGAGTGGTATCCCGCATCAGATTTTCAATCTGCAGTTCTGTCGGACTTCCGGCACTGAGCAGATCCCTGAGTTTCTGAATATATTTTCTGACCCTGCAGGGCATGGATTTGGATTCGGCTCCGCTGACAATAATATCGGGAACTGCCTCGGACGGATGTTTTGGCAGCCGGATTCTTTCCATCCATTCTGCACAGAATGCACCGGCCAGCACCACCATCCAGAGAAAAGCCATCAGCAGCAGTACGCGGGTGGGATAAAACAGGGAAGAGGAAATCATGTAAATGGAAGTTTGCAGTAACGCGCCAAAATCAGTCATCTTGTCCTCCTTATCTGTTCAGACATCTGAAAATATCCCAAAGCAAACAGACCGATCTGCATTCCGGCAGAGAATTGCCATGCCATGCCGTATGTTCGGGACACATCCTGTGAATGCGCGGCAAGCCCGGCTATTTCAGCAAGATCCGAAAACTGGGGCAAAACAGTGGCAGACAGGAAAAAATAGGCAGACAGGGTCAGCATGGCTGCTCCGGCAGTTTTTTCCAGCGTCCGGAGAGAACTGTGTTTTGACAGATGGGCAGACAGCAGCACAATGGCAATAAAACCCATACAGAGGCAGAAAACTGCCCATCTTGCTGTATTTGGAAAATAAAGGGAAAAAATTTCAGCGGATACTGCGGACAGGATCATAAGGATGAGACAGCCAAAGACCGGCTCTGCGGATTGCAGCCGGGTTTCTTTGTTTCTGTCCGATTTCAGACAGATTATGCCCGGCACAAGCATGCACACGCCCATTAAAAAATGAAGCACCATACCGCCTTTCAGAAACACCTGCAGCGTCTGAACCGGCTGACGGTCATCTGCATACAGAAACCCTGTAGCGGAAATGCCGAATGCAAGGCCGTAACCGCAGATAACAGCAAGGCAGAGCGCAAAATTTTTTGCTTTCTGTTTTTCCCTTTCCATGCACTCCCCAAGCCTCATGCCGCTTTTTGCCGCAAAAACAGCGGCAGTCAGCACAGTTCCCAAAAAAAGACTTTTGATTTCCATTTTCACCTCTTCTGATTTTTGAAAAAAAATCCTGTTCGAGAGTCAGTCTCTGTCCGAAAAACCCTGAGGGTTTTCAAAACCCTCAGGGTTTGTGACAGTTTCTTTCGTCACAGGCCCAAAAACAAAAATCCCCGGACCGAATAAATCGATCCGGGGATATCCCTTGTTTTATCCCAAAATCACGCGCGGGACTTCTGTCCACGGAAGTCACCTCATTTTATACAATTCAGGCAGGTCTTCTGACTCTCGGTTCCTCCTAATCCCCGCGCCTTCCCGTCTGAAAAAGTGCAACGTCAGAACACATTTCTGACCTTGCGTTTTCTCAGGCAGTGGCATCCTGCAGGTTTCGTCCCCGATTACAGC
>CAZDIU010000273.1:0-7213 GCA_964505535.1 uncultured Desulfobacterales bacterium
GTTTCCGGCCTCCATGCACACAGCCTTCCCCGTTCCGCCCGTGAATCCCCTCAGCCAGACGGGAGCATTGCGCTTTTTTTTTGCTGAACACCCCGATTTTCTTCCAGCAGTTTTCCATATCCTGATCCGGCCCGATGGTTTTCATTCTGTCTCCTTCTGCCGCGGAAGCCTGCGCAGCCGCTGCCCCAGATGTTCAGCCCGGCGCCAGTCTCTCCGGTGCTGTGCGATCAGGTGGAGTTGTTCCAGTGCATCCCGATGTCCGGGATCCAGGTAAATCACTTTGTCCATATATGCCTCGGTCTCCTTATCGTTTCCCACCGCGTGATAGATCATTCCCATGAGAAAATGCGCTGCCGCGCTGAAAGGATTTTCCTCCAGACAAATCCGGCACTGTTTGAAGGCTTCATCCAGTTCTCCGCGATCTGCCAGCACACGGGCTTTTTCCAGACAATCTTCCACTTCCGGTAAAGATTCATGCAAAGATTCTGCATGCGGCACTGTTTCCGTTTTTTCCGGAGATTTCCCCATTGCCGGGGCCGGTCGCCCGGGACGTTCCTCGTGCAGGAATGATGTTTCCCCCTGTTTATTTGGCAACGGTTCTTTGAGTTTCCGTTTTTTCTGAAAAGAAATGACTGCCTCTTCCGGCAGTTGCGGGGGCTGCGATCCCTGTGATTTTTTCCAGGCAAAGGAACGGGGACAGGGCAGACGGACAAATCCGGGATTCCGGAACATGGCCTGTTCCGCATGTCCCAGAAAAACAATTCCTCCTGCATACAGCAGTCGCTCTATATTTTTCACTGCAATGTTTTTGGCAGAAACCGAGAGGTAGATCAGCAGGTTGCGGCAGAAAACAACATGATACGGATCTTCTTCCTCCAGCAGTCCCTCATCCAGGAGGTTTCCTTTTCTGAAACAGATATTTCTGCGCAGGGAGTCCCGAATCTGAAATCGCTTTCCAATGGCAGAAAAATAAATATGCCTGTGTGCATACCCTTCTTTCCGGAATGCTCCCTCCCCGTATATTCCCCTTCTGGCGCGTTCCACCGCCATACGGCTCACATCCACAGCGTCAATATGATAGGCTGATTCCGGCATTCCGGCTTCGGCAAGGGTGATGGCAAGTGACCAGACCTCCTCGCCCGTGGAGCAGGGAATGCTCAGAATCCGGAGCACCGAGTCTTCCGGTGTCTTCATCCGCCAAGTCTGTGCATATTCCGCCAAACAGTCAAAAGCAGCCTCATTCCGAAAGAACCAGGTTTCCGGAATCACCGCAAGTTCCACCAGATCGTCCAGTTCTCCGGGATGGGCATGGATATAATCAAGATATTCCGCGATGCCGGAAATTCCGCAGGATTCCATGCGTTTCTGTATGGCTTTGTCAATGGTTTCAGGCCCCACAGCGGCTTCGGAAATCCCGATTTCCTTTTCCAGGAGAAAACTGATGATCTTACGGGGTGTCAGCACATATTCCTCCGTCTGGGGGCAGGAGATCAAGGCAGTCCGGCAGCCGATCCACTTCAATATGCCGGATCATGTTTTTCCCTTCCATCATCAGATCCCCCAGAAAGGATGCCTCCTTCAGGCGCACAGGGGAAGGAACAAAACTGCTTTTCCGGATGGTTTCCGTAATCCGTTCGGCCATCAGCCCCAGGGTGCAGGAAACGCAATTTTTCCCTGTATACTCCACCAGAATGATGCGGGTGCTCAGGCGCATTCTGCACGGAACTCCGCGGATCAGACGGCACAGATCCACAACCGGCACGATCTCCCCCCGGTAATTGAAAAAACCGGCAAAATACGCGGGCCCCGGGTGAACCGTGCTGAGGTTTATCATGGGAATGATTTCCTTGATTTTATCGCAGGAAACCGTGTACATTCCGTCACCCAGATAAAAAAGCAGCGCCAGTTGTTTCATGGAATTTCTTTCTTTGCGGATTTGAATTTCTGTTTTTCCGATCTGCTGATACTGCACAGTTACATTATGACATACAAAAGGGATATTCATCAAGCGATTTACAGCCCTGAACCGGCAGTGATCAGAGGATGTTTTTTTCATATGCAGAAAAATCATTGTGTTTCTGCTTTATTTCCTGTAGTTCGATTGTGAAAACAAACCGCTGAGAGCGGTCCTGAATTTTTTTGGAATGGGATGTGTCAGATGAAGCTGCCTGAAAAAAAAATGGACAAAATTGGAATTCTCATTGCATCAGCGCTCGGTCTGGGATTTTCCCCGGTACTGCCCGGAACCTGCGGAGCCGTGCTGGGGGTATGCTTTCATGTGCTCATTGTATCCCTTTTTCCGGCAAAAATGCACCTGGGACTGCTGACTTTCACTTTTATTGCCGTATGCGCTGCCAGCCATGCCCTGACCTCTTTGGCTGAATCCCACTGGGGATGCAAAGATCCGGGACAGTTCGTTCTGGATGAAGTGGCCGGGTATCTGTTCGTGCCCATTCTGTTCAGAGAAGGGGAACTGTGGAAGGTCGTGCTGTGGGGATTTGCGCTGTTCCGGATTTTTGACATCTTCAAACTCATGCCTCCGGCCCGGCTCATTGATCAGCAACTGCACGGCCCCTGGGGGATTCTGCTCGATGATCTGGTCAGTGCCGCATATGCCGCTTTTTTCATGTATCTCATCTACTGGTTCGGCCCGGAATGGCTGATCGGAAAAGGATGAAACAGAGAAAATAAAAGGGGATTGGAGAGCAGACAGTTATCATTTCATCTCACTGCCCGGAATCCTGTTTCTCCAGCAGAGGATCATCCGCCAGACAAAACCGGTAATCAGCGCCATGCTGATGAGAATGATGAAACTGGCAGAAAAAAAACTCATGACAAAGGAAAAGGGATCCTTCAGGCCATAGGCTGCGATCATCACCTGAATTCCGAAATACAGGAAAAAACTGGCGACAGTCGTCAGGAGAATATGCCGAATCCACCACAGGACATAAGGAACTTTTTCATAATCCGGACTGCCCGGCCCTGCGGGAATGGGGCTGCGCAGTTGGATCTGGTCTTTGTATTCACCTTCCGGGTATTCATCTTCCGGGGGAGAGGACATTTTTCTTCCTTTTTCGCTTCAGGGGTTTGGAAACTGCGGATTGGCGGTTTCGGTTTTCGGTGCTCAGGTTTCGGTTTTCGGTGTTCAGTGTCCGGGTTTCAGTGTCCGGGTTTCAGTGTCCGGGTCTCAGTCTTTTGTCCTCTGCAGACCCGATGGAGGAGTGCAAAAATTGAGCCTAAGCGGTTTTTTGCACAGCCATGCATAAAAGACAAAAATTGAGGAAAACACTATAGTTATTCCCTGCCACCTGAAACCCGGCACCTGAATCCTTTTCCTTTATGTCAGCACAGTTCCGGCCGGTATGCGGAAGCCGCGCAGAAAATCTTTCACAGACATTCTTTTGCCGGATTCTCCCTGAATTTCCTCAATGGAAAGCACACCATCGCCCCCTGTCACCCGGAGTTCATCCGGAGTTCCTGCAAGCACGGTTCCGGGTGCTGCTTCCGTGTTTTCGGAAATCTTTTTGACTTTCCAGATTCTCAGACGTTTTTCCCCGAAAAAACAGAAGGCTCCGGGCCAGGGATCTGTGCCTCTCACAAGACAGTCCAGTTCGCAGACTTTTCTGCTCCAGTCCATGCGGCCATCTGATTTTTTCAGCATGTCTGCATAAGTGGCCTCGGCATGGTTCTGGGGAAGGGGCCGGATTTCACCTGTGCCAAATTTTTCAATGGTTTTCAGCATCAGTTCAGCGCCCATGACAGAAAGCCGATCATGCAGGGATGCCGATGTGTCCTCCGGCAGGATTTCCGTTTTTTCCATCAGAAGAATATCTCCTGTGTCCATGCCTGCATCCATGCGCATAGTGGTCACGCCGGTTTCCTTTTCGCCATTGATTACCGCGCGCTGAATGGGCGCGGCTCCCCGGTATCTGGGAAGAAGGGAGGCATGTATATTCACAGACGCGATGCGGGGAATATCCAGCAGATTCTGGGGCAGAAGCTGACCAAAGGCCACCACCACGAAAACATCCGGAGCCAGTTCTTTTATTCGTTGAACAAATTCCGGGGTGCGCACGGATTCCGGCTGAATGACCTCATATCCCAGAGCCAGAGCGCATTCCTTTACCGGAGGCGGAAGCATCTTTCTGCCCCGGCCTTTGGGACGATCCGGCTGCGTCACCACCAAAACCACCTCATGCCCGCTTTTGTGAAGAGCCTGAAACGGGGGCACGGAAAAATCAGGCGTGCCCATAAATACAATCCGAAAGCCCTTAATCATTGTTTTTCATCTGCTTTCTGATGCGTCTTTTGTACAGTTCTCTTTTCAGAGAGCTGATCCGATCAATGAAAAGAGTTCCGTTGAGATGGTCAATTTCATGCTGGAGGATAATGGACAGAAAATCATCCCGCTCAAGGCGCACCGGTTTTCCGTTTCTGTCAACCCCTTCCACAGCAACCGCAGCAAAACGTTTCACGTCTGAACGGAAATCCGGCACACTGAGACAGCCCTCATTTTCCGAAATCACGCTTCCCTCAGACGCCACAATTCTGGGATTGATCAGGGCCTCAGGTTTGCGTTCCTCTTCCTTTCCCATGCCGCTGTCATACACAATCAGGCTTTTGTCCACCCCCACCTGCATGGCAGCCAGTCCCACACCCGGCGCGTCATACATGGTGAACACCATATGCTCGATGAGATTCCGGATTTCCTCATCAATATTTTCCACCGGTTTTGCCGTTTTTTTCAGAAACGGATCCGGATAGGTCAGAACCTTCAGCACTTCCATACTATACCGCCTTTCATACAGATATTCTCTCAGGGACATCTGAAACCGCAGCCAGTCCTCTGTCTGCCCGGTTTCCGGTTCACCCTGATTTCAACTATCAAAATTTAAATATAATCACAAAAACTGCTCCGCAAACCTTTGGGTTTATTTTGCACCAAAAAACACAAAGGAGGGAACAAAGAGCAGGAGCCTGTTTCCAGATGCAGCACAGACAGACATCTACGGGGCACTGGGATCGGAAAACCGGGAAAATCTTATCCCGGTAATCATTGCGGACACCAGCCCAATGACAATGACCGGAAAAACCTGAACAGCATGATTGGCAAGGGTGAAACCCGCTGCATCCGGGCCGGATATGCCGAAAAGTGACAGGGCAAACACCCCTCCGGCTTCCCATACGCCCCAGAATCCCGGAACTGAGGGCAGGGCAATAAAAAAACAGATCAGGATCATCACAGCAAACATCTGCGAAAAAGTCAAATCAATGCCCGGACATCCCAATGAGAAAACATAATAGGAAAATGCGGACAAAATCCATATCAGCGCGGACAGGACAGCACATATTCCCATTTTTCTCCAGGAGCGCAGGAGCATAAAACCCGAAGCAAAACTTTCTGCAAGACAGGAAAGCGGAACAGAGATTTTTTCCGTGAGTTTCTGTTTTGCGGATGCTGACAGAAAAAACAGCAGGGAAGGGGCGCTCATGATGCACCGCTGTATGAACTTCCGACTTTTTTCTGCTGTGACAGAAATGATCCCCGCGATAAGCACCGCAGTGAGTTTCAGCATTCCGCTTTCCAGCATGTCCAGGGTTTCTCTGTTCAGATGAATATTGTTGAAATGAATCTCTGTATCCGGGGCAATTTCCACATGTGCCATGACAATAAGCAGAAATATCAGAAGAAGCAGAAGATCAAAGACCCTTTCCGCAGCCACTGTGGCCAGTCCGGAAGAAAGGGGAACTTTTTCATTGCGGCTGAGAATCAGAGGCCGGGCCAGTTCTCCCACTCTGCCGGGAAGAATGCAGTTGAGCATGAACCCGATCATCAGAGGATGAAACGCGGACCAGAAGGAAAGGGGACTGACCGATGTCACGATCATCTGCCAGCGCAGACTTCGCAGGGAAAAACTGACAAAGATAATAATGACGGAAGGAAAAACCCAGAACCAGTGAATCTCTCCCATATAGGCCAGAAGTTCATCCAAAGGCACATTCCGGAACGCAAGCCACAAAGCCGGGAGGGAAATGATCAGGCCGGGAACAAGGGAAATCAGGGTTCTTTTTTTCATTTGCTGAGGTGCAGACACGCGTTCGGCAATCATGCCTTTATTATAAGGAAAGGATGTTCCGTGAAGTCTGAATGTCCCTGCGAATCTGGGCAGACAGTTCGTCTATGCCGGAAAATTTCTTTTCATCCCGGATGCGGTGAACAAAGTTGACCCGGATTTTTTCCCCGTATATATTCCGGTCAAAGTCAAGAATGTGCACTTCGACCGTAAAAATATGATCATCAAAGGTGGGACTGTATCCGATATTGGCAACCCCTTTGAACCGCTGACCGTGAATTTCAGCGATGACCGCGTACACCCCGGTTTTGGGAGCCAGTTCATCATAAAGTCTGATATTGGCCGTGGGACAGCCCAGCAGCTTGCCCCCCCTGTTTCTGCCATGCTCCACCGTGCCCCGGATCTGGTAATATCTTCCCAGCATTTTCTGTGCCCATTCCATCTGCCCGTCCATAACCAGTTCCCGGATGCGCGTGCTGCTGATGCGCTCTGAGCCATTGGCAGGCGGCTGTATCCAGTCCGCAACAATGAGTTCAAAACCCAGACGGGCCGAGGATTTTCTCAGGTAGGTCAGATCTCCCTCCCGGTTTCTGCCAAAGGAATAATCTCCGCCTGCCACAAATGCCTTCATCCCGATCCGGCCAATGAGGATTTTTTCCAGAAAATCCGCAGCAGATATGGAGGCAAACTCTTTGGTGAAGGGAACGCAGATCAGGTAATCCAGTCCTGCCCGTTCAATCAGTTCCACTTTCTGCTCATACAGGGTAATCAGGGGCGGATGTCCGTTGGGTCTGAGCACCCGGATGGGATGGGGCTCAAAGGTCAGGGCCACAGAGGTTCCGTGAATTTCATCTGTTTTTTCAATCACTTCATGAAAAAGTGCCTGATGCCCCAGATGAACCCCGTCAAAATTTCCGATGGTCACCACAGCGTTTGCAAAAGGTTTCTCTATTTTTTCAATCCCTTCAATCAGTTTCATTTTTTCTGCATTTTCCTTTTAAAATTGCCTTGACATAAAATCAGAATCGGTATATATAGCGCACATCCTGATCGAAATCAATCTTTTTTCCGTCAGAATGCCGAAGTGGTGGAATTGGTAGACACGCTAGGTTCAGGGTCTAGTGGGGGTTCCCCCGTGG
>CAZDIU010000274.1:0-7199 GCA_964505535.1 uncultured Desulfobacterales bacterium
GATTTTCCAAAAAATAATCTGCCCACTGCAGGGGCGACCGGCCGGTCGCCCCTGCGAATTTTCCGCAAAAAACGGGCAGTTTATTTCTTGGGAGTTCCCTAAAATATCATAAAACAGAACGCGATAAAAGAGTTAATTCCCATATGCAGAAAAAAATATGCAAATTTTTCAGCCGGGTTTTGTCGCCATATTCTTTTTCTGGCATTCCGGGCAGATTCCGAAAAAATCCAGACGGTGGCTCACGATCCGGAACCCCGTGTCCTTTGCCAGTTCCTCTGTGACATCGCGCAGGGTTTCCAAATCCGGATCAATGATTTTTCTGCACCGGGTGCAAATCAGATGGGGGTGGGGAAAAGGTTTGGTTCCGTCATAATGATTGCTGCCGTCTCCAAAACCGATTTCCAGAACCTCTCCGACTTCCTTGAGCACAGCAATGGTTTTGTAGACCGTTGCCATGCTGGTGGTGGGAAAGTTGTCTTTCACCTGCTGAAAAATGCTTTCCACATCCGGATGCTGATGGCTTTCGGACAGTATTTTGAGAATGGCCAGACGCTGAGGGGTAATCCGGTGTCCCTTTTCCCTGAGCTTCTGCACCATTTTTTTCAGACGGATCGTATAATCAAGCATAATTTTCTGCAGATAATTATAAGTTGTTAATAATGATTTTCTTCAAAGAATAATAAACCGCACACGACTTGTCAAGAAAAATGTTTCATTTTTTTGATCTGCCTCTGGGGCAGTTTTCTGCCGCAAAGATCAGGAAGGAGCAAGGCTTCACAAAGACGGAAAACAAAAAACCGGATTTTTCGGAAAAATCCGGTTTTTCTGTTTTGAGACCCTGCGTGTTTGCGGCTTCGCGGCAGATCGGAAAAATTGCAGAGACAGGAAAGGAAGAATTTGCTATATTTGTCTGACACGGGTGTACGGGAAAATTCGAACGGATTCCCGCCTCTTTGCCCAACTTTCCAACACAGGAGGATTTTTTCATGGAAAACCAAGAAGTTGTCAATCTGAGTCCTCAAGAATTCAGGAAATTTTCAGCGGATCACAAAGAAAAGGACTGGCTGCTCATTGATGTGCGGCAGCCCTCGGAATACACCAAAAAACATATTCCGGGCGCGGTGCTCATGCCGGTGTCAGAACTGCAGTCACGGGTTTTTGAACTGCCTTCAGACAGGGAACTGGTGTTTTACTGCCACAGCGGAGGCCGTTCCGCTTTTGCTGCGGATCTGGCTGCCGAGGCTGAGGTTACAGAAAAAAAGATATGGAATCTTGCAGGCGGAATCATGGCCTGGGACGGAAAAACACTGGCAGATTTTCCCAAAATCTCGGTTTTTCCCAAAACCGGCAGCCTTTCCCAACTGCTGATGACTGCCATGAATCTGGAAAAAGGCGCGCTGCGTTTTTATCAGTACGCATTTGAAAAATTCCGTGACCAGTCCTTTGCTCCGGCACTTGCGGAACTGTCCAAAGCAGAGGAGGCACATGCACTGCTGGTTTATCATCACTGGAAAAAAACGCAGTCCGCGCCGGCAGCCTTTGAAAATCTTTTTGCCGATCTGGGTGGAGAGATCCTGGAAGGGGGAGAAAAACTTGAAACCGTAATCAGCCGTCTGGAAAAAGCAGCGGGCAGTCCCTGCATTTATGTCATGGAACTTGCCCTGCACATTGAATATACGGCCTATGATCTGTACCGGACTGTGGCGGATCAGGCCGGAAATGAGGAAGCCAAAGAGGTTTTTCTGGGTATTGCCCAGGCTGAAAAGGCGCATATGAAAACACTGGTCAAAGCTCTTTCAGGGTGCAGTTGAATATCCGCAAAACAGAAAAAACTTGCAGAGGGATTTGAGAAAATGCGTTTCATATTGATGGGTTTGATGCTGGGTCTCTGTTCCGGCATGGGATTTCTGACTTTTTGCGGCTGTGAGAAAAAGCAGGAGCAGGTGACACAGGAAGTTTCTCAGAAAAAATACGAGGGCATTATTGCTGCTGTGGGAGACAGTCTTACCGAAGGATACGGTGTGGCCGAAGAAAATGCCTATCCGTCCCTGCTGGAGAAAAAGCTGCATGAAAACGGGTTCGATTTTCAGGTCATCAATGCGGGCATCAGCGGTGAAACCAGCAGCGGAACCCTTTCCCGCATCCACTGGGTGATGAAAATGAAACCGGATATTGTCATACTGGAAACCGGAGCCAATGACGGGCTTCGGGGAATTGATCCAGACCTGACGCGGAAGAATATTGATGAAACTGTTCAGACTCTCAGGGAAAACCGGGTGATGGTGGTGCTGGCCGGAATGCGGATGGTGCACAACCTTGGCAGGGAATATACGGAGAAATTTGCTGAAATCTATCCGGCTGTGGCCAAAAAACACGGGATTGCCTTAATTCCCTTTTTTCTGGAAGGCGTTGCTGGAGAACAAAGGCTGAATCAGGCAGACGGCATACATCCCACAGCCGATGGATATGAAATCATTACGGAAATCGTTTATAAACACGCGGTTGAGGCCATTCATCAGTGGCGCAGCAGAAAAGAAGCGGGAAGTGAGACCGGAACTTCTCCATAATCTGTGAAAAAAGAGCGCAGCATTCTGCAAAACAGTCGAAACAGCATCTTTTTGTATTGATATTTTTTATAAATAAATATAAAAGGAACGGGTTTTGGCATTGCTGCACAGTATAAAAAAACTGAAAATGGGGGAAGGATTTATGAAATACTGGCGGATTCCGCTGGATTCGGATATGGTGCAGATTACCCGCGGCCGGGTTCACATCATTGATGACAGATGCAAGGGATGCGGTTACTGCATTGAATACTGTCCGAGGGAGGTGCTGGAGTTTTCCAAGTCCTTTAATGCAAAAGGTTATCATCCGCCTGTGGTGAAAAATGAGGACTGTCTGAACTGTCATTACTGTGAGCTGCTCTGCCCGGAATTTGCCATATTCTCTGTTCCGGTCATGGACAAACTGCCGGATATGAAACATTCCGGCATTGCAGAAAGAATACAGCAATGACAGAACCGGGGCGTGCAAAAATCAGGCAGAGCTTTTGTTGCATCTTTACCGCAAAAATTGCAGGCGTTACGCAGTTGAACTCTGACCGGCTTTCCGGATTCCGGCCTGCGCAGGAATGACAGCTTCTGCAGATGCCCGTCATTCAGTAAAAATCAGAAAATGAATATTTTCTGATTTAATACGGAATCCGGAAAAATGCATCAACTGCGCAACTCCTGAATTGATAAAAAAAACTGTAATTGAAAGGAGAGCGTTATGAAAAGGCTGAGTCTGATAACCGCTTTTGTTTTTATTATTGCCGCCTCTGTCAATACGGAGGCAGTGACCTCTGACACACTTACCTTTGCCTATACCGAATATCCTCCCTTTACTTATACTGCTGAGGATGGAAAAGCAGCGGGTTTTTCCGTTGATATTCTGCAGGCCATGTTTCAGCAAGCCGGGATTAAAGCAGAAATGGAAGCCTTTCCATGGAAACGTGCTGAAATGATGGTCAGTCAGGAAAAAAACATCCTTGTTTTCTGTGCCCGGATTGCGGCCCGTGAAAATCTGTATGAATGGATAGGGCCTGTGTATCCCCGGACACTTTCCCTGTACAAACTGAAAAATCGTTCCGATATTCAGATAAAAGGCATAGAAGATGTCCTGCGCTGCCGGATAGGCGTGGTAAGGGGTTATGCATCCGTAAATGAGCTGACAAAAATCGGGATTCCTGAAAAAAATCTTGATGAAACTTCCGATGAAATTCTGAATATCAGGAAATTATATGGGAACCGTTTGGATTTGATCCCGAACAATGATATGGTTCTTTCATATAATTTGAAAAAGGAAGGCCGCAGCCTCAATGATGTTGAGAAAGTCTTTGACATTACCAAAGAAGGCGTGAATGATTTCCATTTTGCAATAAACAAAGAAACAGACCGCATTTTTGTTGAAAGCCTCAGACAGGCTTTTGACAGGATAAAAACAGACGGAACCTATGATGCGGTGCTGAGGAAATACATCCAATGACAATATGCCCCGGACACAATGACATCTCTCAGGCGGAGTTGACTGCTTTGCGCCCGTCCTGTCAATACGTCAGGCAATGTCTGAAAATCCGAAAGATTCCCCCCGGCATGGTGCAATGACCCGGAAGCCTGTGGATATAGGGTTAATATTAACGACCTAAAATAAAAACATATTTTTTATTATGGAAATCATTGACAGGAAAATACTGCTGGCAGATGATGAGGAAGGTATCCGCAAGGTTCTGGGTATCTCCCTGGAAGATATGGGTTATGAAGTCAGAACGGCCGCAAACGGAGCCGAGGCCCTGCATATATTCAAAGAATATGCACCCTCCATTGTTCTGACTGACATCAAAATGCCGGTGATGGACGGAATTGAACTCCTCCGGAAGATCAAAGCCCAAAGTCCGGATACAGAAGTCATCATGATTACAGGCCACGGCGATCTGGATCTGGCCATTCAGAGTCTCAAATATGAAGCCACTGATTTTGTGACAAAACCCATCAATGATGAAGTGATGGGGATTGCCCTCAAGCGGGCTGCGGAGCGGATTTACATGCGGACCAGGCTCCGCGAATACACCGAAAATCTTGAAAGACTGGTGGAGGAAAAGAGCAGAAAGATCATTGAGGCTGAAAAACTGGCCGCAGTGGGCCAGACCGTGGCCGGGCTTTCCCATGCCATCAAAAGCATTGCCAGCGGACTCAAAGGCGGAGCATTTGTTCTGGAAAAAGGCATAGAACTGGATAACAGACAGTACCTGATGCAGGGATGGGAGATGCTCAGGGGAAACATGGACAAAATCACCAAACTTTCCCTGGATCTGCTGGATTATGCCAAAAGCGCAAAAACAGATCTCAGCCTCTGCAATCCCAATGTGCCTCTCCGGGAAGTGGGAGAACTCATGCGGCACAGGGCTGAACAGCACTGCATTGAACTGAAAGTCATTGCTGATGAGCAGATTCCCCAGATGTATCTGGATCAGGAGGCCATTCACCGGTGTCTGCTCAATCTTGTGGCCAATGCAGTGGAAGCCTGCATGGATGCTGAATGTCGGAAAGAGACAAAAAACGTGATTCTGCGCAGCCGGAAAACCGATGACGGCGGAGTGGAATATCAGGTGGAGGACAACTGTCTGGGAATGAAGCCGGAAATCAGGGAAAAACTGTTTCAGAGTTTTTTCACCACCAAGGGAAACCACGGAACCGGCATCGGTCTGATGCTGACCAAGAAGATTATTGATGAACACGGCGGAAAGATTGCCGTGGATACCGTACCCGGTGAAGGAACCTGTTTTTCTCTCATCATTCCCCGACTCCGGCCCGGGGCAGGACAGTAATGGCCCCCAATTCCCCTCCAGAAGGATTTTTTCAGTCATATCAGGCGCTCCCCCGGATATTTGATTTCCTTTCCGCTGGCTGCATTCTCATTGGAAAAGACCGCAGAATTGTTTCCATGAATGAAACCGCGCGGATGCTCACAGATTACAAAGCGGATTTGTCCCCGGAAAAACGCTGCCATGAGGTCCTGAGCCAATATTTCTGCACCGGTGAATGCCTGTTTGACAGAGCCGTGCGTGAGGGGCGGGATGTGATAAGCGCTGACACGGCAGGGAGCGGTGCGGAAGAACAGAAATTTCTGACCAAAATTGTATCCCCCCTGTATGACCGGGACAGGCAGGTCATCGGATGCATTGAAGTGATACAGGATCATTCCGCTTTTCAGGAACTCATGGATCGTGTGCGCTATGAGGGACAGCGCATGAAAAGCATTCTGGATCATCTGGAACTGGGTGTGCTGACGGTGGATCGAAACGGCTATATCACCTTTTTCAACACCGCAGCCGAAACCGTGAGCGAATTCAGACGTGAGGAGGTTCTGGGAAAATCCTGCGCTTCCCTGTTCGGCTCCCTGAAATTTGATGACAGCCTGCCGCTGCATCAGACTGTCAAAGACGGCAATCCCCGCCTGCGTCACGAGGGAAACATCTTTACCCAAAAGGGCCAGCCCGTTCCCATCCGTGCCAATTACATGGCCCTGAAAAATGAGACAGGCCGGATTACCGGCGGCATTGCCACGCTTTCGGATCTGTCTCTGGTTTATCAGTTCAACAGTGAAATCAAAGAGCGTTACACCTTTTATGATATGGTGGGACGT
The DNA here is from genome assembly GCA_964505535.1 of uncultured Desulfobacterales bacterium. Classification (GTDB taxonomy): domain Bacteria; phylum Desulfobacterota; class Desulfobacteria; order Desulfobacterales; family Desulfococcaceae; genus JAABRU01. The sequence continues at coordinate 6,184 of CAZDIU010000274.1, forward strand.
GCACCGTCCATGCAGAAAATCTTTGACATTCTCCCTGTCATTGCGGAAAGCGATGCCACAGTGCTCATTGAGGGACAGACCGGCACAGGCAAGGATATCCTTGCACGGGTCATCCACAATGCCAGTGCACGCAAATCCCGGCCCCTGGTGAAAGTCAACTGTGCCGCCCTTCCGGAAAATCTGCTGGAATCGGAAATGTTCGGATATGTGAAGGGTGCGTTTACGGGCGCGGACAGAGACAAGATCGGGCGTTTTCAGGAAGCGGACGGCGGAACCATATTTCTGGATGAAATCGGAGATCTGCCTCTGGCTTTGCAGGCAAAGCTGCTGACTGTGCTGGAGGATAAGGAATTCTATCCTCTGGGGAGCCGGAAAACCGCAAAAGTGGATGTGCGCATCATCTCAGCCACCAATCTGGGGCTGGAAAGACAGGCGCGTGAAAAACGCTTCCGCCAGGATCTGTTTTACCGCCTCAATGTCATGCGTATCGAACTTCCTGCTCTCAAAGAGAGAAAAGAGGATCTGCCCCTGCTGATTCCCCATATTCTCAAACGGCTCTGCGCACGGAAAAATGCTGAGCGTTCCGGCATATCCGAAGAGGCAATGGCACTGCTGCTCAACCATGACTACCCCGGCAATATCCGGGAACTGGAAAACATACTGGAACATGCCCTGATCATTTCCCGCGGGGAAGTGATAGAAGAAAAACATCTGCCCCTGAGTCTGCGCAATGCTTCTGTGCCGGAATCCGTGTGCGGAATAAACACTCCTGAAAAAGATAAAAACATCCTTTCCCGCGAAAAAGAGCAAATCCTTTCTGTCTTGAAAAAATACGGATGGAACCGCGGTCGCACTGCGGCTGAAATGAACATGGACAGAACCACCCTGTGGCGAAAAATGAAAAAATATGATATTCGGCCATAAATGTCCTCCTGTCAGTCTTAAGGGATGTGAAATTTTTTAACTGATGTTACGCATACCTCAAAAAAATTATGGCGTTACCAGCTTTGGCCGTC
>CAZDIU010000275.1:0-7193 GCA_964505535.1 uncultured Desulfobacterales bacterium
CCCACATTCACATGCGGTTTCGTCCGTTCAAATTTTTCCTTTGCCATTTCTTTATTTTCCTCCGCTAACTTTTTTTCGAAACCGGGCAGTATTCCCACTTCGCCCAATGTGTTCTGTCAGTTGCCGACGAATTGAAACTGAGTCTCAAAAAAATGGAGCCCACGACCGGAATCGAACCGGTGAACCTCTTCCTTACCAAGGAAGCGCTCTACCGTCTGAGCTACGTGGGCATTCAATTTTTATAATTTTTTGAAAAAAATGGAGCGGGAGACGAGGCTCGAACTCGCGACATTCAGCTTGGAAGGCTGAAGCTCTGCCAACTGAGCTACTCCCGCTTTGCAACTGAACACAGGCAACCCAATCCGTTTTTCAGACAGAGTGGCCTGCATTGTCCGTAAGACAAAATTGCAGGAAGCTGTGCAGTCATAACGATTTCAGCGTATTTCCGAAATCTCCTGCATTCAACCCGCATTAAGAATGGTGGTGGGGGGAGGATTTGAACCTCCGAAGGCATCGCCGACAGATTTACAGTCTGTTCCCTTTGGCCGCTCGGGAACCCCACCATGCCGATTTGGAGCCAACGGAGGGATTCGAACCCCCGACCCACTGATTACAAATCAGTAGCTCTGCCAGCTGAGCTACGTTGGCTCATATGTTGGCCCAAAATCTTCTTTTCCGCTTCAAAAGAACAAGGACTTCTACCGGAATTTAAAAAAAATATCAAATCTGATATTCACTGTTGTAAAGGATTTATTTATTCCTGTGATGATATTTTGTGTTATATTTTCATTTATTCTGCTATTTTCTGTTTTTTTCTTCTTTTTTCTTTGAAATTTACTTATCCTGCAAAAAAACAGAAGAAAAACTTCAATATTTTTTCAATCTGTGCTACCTGTGCCGCCAGGTTTGTTTTGCAGAATTCAACCCGAAAGGGCACAGAAATCACAAAGAAAAACTCTGTCCCACAGTTTAATCCCGGAAAAATCCGGTTTTCAGAATACACGGAAAATTTTGGCTGATTGCTTCATTTTTTTCATTGTACGGGAGAGCATTGTCTGATGAAACTGTTTGACTCACACTGTCATCTGAATGATCCGGCATTTGACAAAAACTTTCAGGATACAGTGTATCGTATGGAGAAAGCCGGTGTTTGCGGACTCATGATTGTCGGAATTGACAGAAACAATTCTGCTGAGGCAGTGGAACTCGCGGAAACCCGGAAGGGTTTTTTCGCCTCGGTCGGCATCCACCCTCATGATGCCAGACATTGCAGCAAAGAAGATATTTCCTTTCTCCGCCAGCTTGCAAAACACCCCAAAGTCAGGGCATGGGGGGAAACTGGACTTGATTTCAACCGGATGCATTCTCCTGTTGCGGATCAGGAAAAATGCTTTTCCCTTCAACTGGAAACAGCGGACGAAATGGGCCTGCCCCTGATTTTTCACGAAAGAGACAGCAGGGGCAGATTCGGGGAAATGCTGCGGACACATTATAAGCGGACACATTATAATAAGGATCGCAAAGGGGTAATCCACTGTTTCAGCGGAACCCGCAGTGATATGGACAATTATCTGGATATGGGATTTTATATTGGAATCACCGGCATTGTCACTGTGAGAGCACGGGGGGAGGAACTGCGAAAAATCATTCCGCATATCCCCCGGGATCGGATTCTCATCGAAACCGATGCCCCGTATCTGACACCTGCGCCGGAACGCAATCAGCACCGGCGCAATGAACCGGCTTTTGTCAGATCGGTTCTGCTGAAAGTGGCGGAAGTACGCTGCGAAGATCCGGAAACGCTGTCAGATGCTGTATGGGAAAACACCTGTCGGCTGTTTGGCATCGCGCAGGAAGAATTCAGATGAACAGGGCGGGAGTAAACGGGAGTAAAAGAGAAACTTTGGCAATTGGGGAAATCCGGGTCGGGAAGGTCACAGATGATCCGACCAATCTGCGCAGGATCGCGGGAGGCCGCATTCCCCCTGCTGTCATTGACCGTTATGTGATGCAGTATCTTCTGAAAACAGACGCTCAGATGCAGAATAAACAGAGCCTGCCGCAGTTCAATGCAGGAGTTCTGGAAGACAAAAAACTTTTTCTCTGCTTCCGCAGGAGAACAGATGAAGGCTATGTTCAACACCGGTCCTGGACAGATTGATGCAGAGAGTATGATATCAGCATATTTTGAGAAAATACTCTCCCCTTAATCCCGCTGCCGTCAGATTAAATCTGATTCGTACCGTTTTATTTTCAGCTTTCTGCAAAAGAGGAGCCCAACTGTCTTTCAGTCCGAAAGATTATAACTCAGATCAAAACAGAAAGACCGGTTCTGAACCAGAACCGGTCTTTTGATTGCGATATGGTCGGGAAGACTGGATTTGAACCAGCGACCCCAGCGTCCCGAACGCTGTGCTCTACCAGACTGAGCCACTTCCCGTTACACAAAATCATATATTATAATAACCGAGCCGAATTGTCAATCAAAAATATTGCAGCCAGGCATTTTTTTCCGGTTCTTCCAAAAAAAATAAACAGGGAAAGATTTGAAAGGTGCTGTCCGGAGAATTTTTTCTGTTTCCGGCATATTTTTTTAAATAAACTTGACACAATTATTTGCAAATTATATCAAAAAAAGATATAAGAGTACCTTTGGTGTGGCATCCTGAAGATGTTATGAATGAAATACAGAGAGTTACATTCTTTTTACCGCCGAGGATGAAAGGGGATGGATATGGCAAAGCTGACGATACAGGAACTGAAAAAGATTAAAGAAAGTGCGTCCAAGGATATCAGTTTGCGGCAGGATAAGGGAAAAATCAAAGTGACGGTCCACATGGGAACATGCGGAATCGCTGCCGGTGCCCGTGAAGTCATGCATACACTCATGGATGAAATCGCGGAAGCTGATCGCCAGGATATCCGGGTGGTCACCTCCGGATGCATGGGGATGTGCAGCAGCGAACCGAATATCACCGTCGAAACCGAGGGGGCTGAGCCAATCGTTTACCAGAAGGTGAATGCAAACGTAATGCGTCAGATATTCCGGCGGCATATCCTTCTGGGTGAAGTGCAGAGCGATTTTGCCCTGGCCAAGATGTAGCGGGAGAACAAAATGAGCAAAGTCAGAACCGAATTGATGTTGTGCGGTGGCACAGGATGCCACTCCACAGGAAGTATCGCCCTGATGAAAGCCCTGGAGGAAGAGCTTGCGCGTCAGGGTCTTGCCAATGAAATCAAAATCGTGGAAACCGGGTGCAACGGATTCTGTGCCGTGGGACCGGTCATGCTGGTTCAGCCCGAGGGTGTTTTCTACCAGAAGCTCAGAATCGAGGATGTGCCGGAGCTTGTGGAAGAACATTTTCTCAAGGGCCGCCCGGTAAAGAGACTTTTCTACAAAGAATCGACTTCCAAAGACCTCATTCCCAAAATGGAGGAGATTCCTTTCTTCGCGCATCAGGAACTCCGGGTAATGCGGAACAAGGGAATGATCGATCCGGAAGTCATAGACGATTATATCGCCAGGGACGGTTACTTCGGCACCGCCAAAGCACTGACTGAAATGACGCCGCAGCAGATCATTGAGGAAATGAAAAAATCCGGTCTGCGGGGCAGAGGCGGAGCGGGATTCCCCACAGGTCTCAAATGGGATTTTGCCAGCAAAAGTCCGGGAAATGTCAAGTATGTGCTGTGCAATGCCGACGAAGGGGATCCCGGGGCATTCATGGACAGAAGCATTCTGGAGGCTGATCCCCATGCTGTGCTGGAAGGCATGATCATTGCTGCGAAAGCCATCAATGCCACCCACGGATACATCTATGCCAGAACAGAATATCCCCTGGCCATTCACCGTCTGGAAATTGCCATTGCCCAGGCCCGGGAATACGGTTTTCTGGGTGAGGACATTCTGGGTTCGGGGTTCAGTTTTGACATTGAAATCTACCAGGGTGCGGGAGCCTTTGTCTGCGGTGAGGAAACCGCGCTGATGAGATCCATTGAGGGAAAACGGGGCATGCCCAGACCGCGTCCTCCCTTCCCCGCTCATAAGGGGCTGTGGGAAAAACCCACCATTCTCAACAATGTGGAAACCTTTGCCAATGTGCCCCAGATTATGCTCCACGGCGGAGACTGGTACGCATCCATCGGCACGGAGACCAGCAAGGGCACCAAGGTGTTTGCCATTTCCGGTGATGTGAACAATATCGGTCTGGTGGAAGTTCCCATGGGAACCACGCTGCGCACGCTGATCTTTGATGTGGGCGGCGGCATCCCTGACAAAAAGAAATTCAAGGCTGTGCAGTTGGGCGGTCCCTCAGGCGGATGTGTTCCGGAACAGCATCTGGATACACGGGTGGATTACGAGGAAATCGCGAAGGTCGGGGCCATCATGGGATCCGGCGGTGTCATTGTCATGGACGAAGGAACCTGCATGGTGGATATGGCCCGGTTCTTCATGGATTTCATCCAGGATGAATCCTGCGGAAAATGCACCCCCTGCCGGGAAGGCACCAAACGGCTTCTGGAACTGCTGGAAAAAATCTGTGAAGGACATGGAGAACCGCAGGACATTGACATTCTGAGAGAACTTTCCGCAACCATAAAGGATGCCTCCCTCTGCGGTCTTGGACAGACTGCACCCAATCCGGTTCTTTCCACTCTGCGCTATTTCCTCCATGAATACGAAGCCCATATCTATGAGAAAAAATGTCCGGCCAAACGCTGCGTTGCGCTGCTGAAGTTTGAAGTGAATCCGGACAAATGCACCAAATGCGGAGCCTGTTTCAGAGCCTGTCCCGCGGATGCCATTGTATGGAAGAAAAAGGAAATGGCTCAGATTATCAAGGACAAATGCGTGAAATGCATGACCTGTTTCAGCAAGTGCAAATTTGACGCGATTGACTGATTGTTCAACATGTTTTGGGATTCGGCACTGTGCACAGCAGCGGCCCTGTCCTGAAAAAACTGTCAAGGAGTGCAAAGCATGATAGAAGCCATCAGTATTATGGGCGGCATGGGCGTCATTGTGGGGCTGTGCCTGGCCGTTGCATCCAAAGTCTTTTATGTATATGTGGATCCCCTGATTCTGGCAGTGGAGGGAACCCTGCCCGGAGCCAACTGCGGCGGGTGCGGATACCCCGGATGTTCAGCCAATGCAGAAGCCATTGTGGCCGGAGAATCCGCTCCCAATTCCTGCGTGGCGGCCGGGCCTGAAGTTGCTCAGGCCATTGCAGCCATTATGGGTGTGGCCGTAGAGGCCAAGGAACCGGACATTGCAAAACCCGGATGTTATTTCGGCCCTCAGGATGCAGATACCAAGTTTGTATATGACGGTCTGAGCGACTGCCGGGCGGCTGCCCTGTTCAGCGGCGGCATGAAGGTCTGCACCATCGGCTGTCTCGGTCTGGGAAGCTGCGCCAAAGCCTGTCCATTTGGCGCCATTGTCATGGGTCCGGAAAATCTGCCTGTGGTGGACAGCCAAAAATGCACCGGGTGCGGAACCTGTGAACGGGTATGTCCCAAACACATTATCACGCTGTCTTCCGTAACCCGCCGCATTCTGAGGGAATACACGGAAGACGAGTGCACCACTCCCTGCCAGCGGGAATGTCCGGCAGGCATTGACATCCGGGAATACATCCGCCAGATTCAGAAAGGGGACTACAACCGGGCTGTTCAGGTCATCAAGGAACGCAACCCTTTCCCCACGGTCATCGGCAGAATCTGTCCCCGGCCCTGCGAAACCCAGTGCCGCAGAAGTCTGGTGGATGAACCTGTGGCCATCAATTTCCTCAAACGCTTTGCCGCAGATTATGAAAAAAAGAGCGGCAAACGGATTCTGCCCTACAAAGCCCCGGCAACCGGCAAAAAAACTGCTGTGGTCGGCGGAGGCGTGGAAGGTCTGTCCGCCGCTTTTTTCTCTGCACGGCTGGGGCATGATGTGACAGTATACGAAGCCACAGACAGACTGGGCGGACTGCTGCGCACAGCCATTGCACCGGAACGGCTTTCCGAAGAGGTGCTGGATTGGGACGTTGACGGTATCCGGGAAATGGGTGTTGACATACAAACCGGAAAATCTCTGGGCAAAGATTTCACAGTGACTTCCCTGCTGAAAGAGGGATTCGGCGCGGTGATGCTGGCCACAGGCGGCTGGGACAACCGTCTGACCCGTCTTCACAGCGGAGAAGTCGAGCAGGTGATTCCCGGAACCTTTCTGATGATCGATCTGCTCAAATCCGATACAGCCAAGCACAACAAAATCTCTCCATCTTCGGATACAGTAATCGTGGGCGGAGGAAAGACCGGACTGGAAGCAGCAAAAATCTGCTGGGACCTGGGATCAGAAAGAATAACCGTACTGTTCCATGAAAAACGCGAGGAAATTCCCGCTGACGCCCTGGCTCTGCTTGCGGAACTGGAAGCGGAAAAATCCTTCACCATTGTGTTCAATGCGGGTCTGAGCCGCGTGTTTGGTGAAGGGGAACGTCTGGAGCAGGTGGAGTATGCTGTGGCTGACACCGGAGAAAAAACAGTGGTGACTGCCCACAGTCTTTTTGTCGCGGCAGGCCGTTTCCCGGAAATGATTTTCTCTGTTGCGCCTGAAGAAGGGGAAGAAGCCGCAACATCCAAAGCGCAGATTTCCTGGGTGGGTGTGCCTCCTTACAAAATGCCTGCCTTCAAGGATGAAATCGGCATTTTTGCCCCCGGCGATGTGCTGACTGACTACAGCGCTGCCATCAAAGCCATTGGTGCAGGCAGACGGGCAGCCGCATCAGTGCACAAAGTGATGTACGGCATTCCGCTGGATCATGCGGAAAATGTGCTGACTCCCGCATCTGCCATTCAAAATGTGGACAGGGTGGAAAATGTTGCGGCAAAACCGCGGCAGATTATGCCCATTGCCGATGCAAGGGAACTGGCTCTGACCGGTATGCTGGAAAAAGGTTTTACCGATCAGATGGCCATCAAAGAAGCCAGCCGCTGTCTGCAGTGCGGTCTGATCTGTTATGAACATTCCCCCAATATGGCCTCATGCGCAGAATCGCAGAAAGCTGCCTGATTACCATCCTGCTGAGAAAAAAACACCGGAGCGGTTGCAGTCCGGATCGCTCCGGCAAGGGTCTGTATCAAAATAACCTTATAAACCCTGAGGGTTTTCAAAACCCTCAGGGTTTCCGGACAGGAAAATTGTA
>CAZDIU010000276.1:0-7183 GCA_964505535.1 uncultured Desulfobacterales bacterium
GTCCGGGCCTTTTCAGACGGTGGTCAATGCCTGTTCCGCAGGCGGGGATGCCATTGGTCTGGCAGTGGCCTGGATCCGGCTGGGGCTTTGCGATGCCGTGCTTGCGGGCGGTGCGGATGCTTTGTATGAAATCACCTATTTCGGTTTTATGTCCCTGATGAACAGCGACACAGAACCGTGCAAACCCTTTGACATCCGGCGGAACGGACTGAATCTGGGAGAAGGAGCCGCCATCATGCTGCTGGAATCTGAAGAGATGCTCACAGAAAGGGAGAAATCTCCCAGAGCATTGCTTATGGGTTACGGCTCCGCGAGCGACGCGCACCATTTGACCGCTCCACACCCGGACGGCAGAGGTTTGCGTTTTGCCATTGAAGAGGCCATGAAATCCGGCGGTGCAATGCCGCCGGATCTGGCTTTTGTCAATGCCCACGGCACAGGAACACGGGACAACGACCGGATTGAATCCCGGGTCTTTGCCGATCTGTTTCCGAAAATCCCCTTTTTGTCCACCAAAGGATATACAGGACACACGCTTGGCGCGGCCGGAGCCATTGAAGCTGTGTTTACAGCGGTTTGCCTGGAGCAGAGACGGATTCCCGCCAGTGCGGGGTTTTCCGAGTCTGATCCGGAACTTCCCGCCTCACCTGTGCGGGAAAACACAAAGATTTCCGGCAACATTGCCCTGTCTGACACACTGGCCTTTGGCGGAAACAATGCGGTGCTGATTCTGGGTGCGGGAGACCGGAAATGAACATTGCAATTGCAGGCATTGGTGTGGCAGGCGGATTCGGCTGCGGTCCGGCAGATCTGGATTCAGCACTGGAAAGCGGAAATGTGCGGCCGCAAATCAAAACCGTGCATTCGGCAAAAGGTGACATTGAAGTTCCGGCCCTGCTGGCTGATACCTCCCGGATTTCGGATTTCATCCCGGAAAAGGCCCTGCGCAGAAACGATCATTATACCCGGCTTGCCCTGCTGGGCTGTTTTCTGGCATTGGAAGATGCCGGACTGGGGGACACAGCCGGACGGAACCGCATGGGCATCATTGTGGCAACCGGTCTGGGTTCCACCTGCAATACCCTGGATTTTGAAAATATTGTGGATGGAAACAACGCAGTCTGCTCCCCCACCCGTTTTTCCAATTCGGTTCACAACGCGGCTGCAGCGCACATTTCCATTTTTCTCAACGCGTGCGGCCCCAATCTCTCCATCAATCAGTTTGACATGTCCCTGCCCTCAGCCATAATGGCAGCCTGCTGCTGGCTGCGGGAAGGGCGCACGGAAACCGTACTGGTGGGGGGAGTGGATGAATTTTCCAATGTCATGGCCTATTATCTTCATAACTGCCGGGCAAAGGACGGAAGAACTTATCTTCCCGCGGGCGAGGGGTGTGCCTTTTTTGTGCTCACAGCCAGACCGGAGAAGGCCCGGTACGGATATATCCGCGATGCGGGGGTGGGAAACGCGGAAACGGGGAAAATCCCGGTTCCGGATGAGGCTGCCGTGGTTTGTGAGCAGGAATCATACCAGAAAAACAGGGAAGCCTGTGAACGGCATCTGGCAAAAAATCAGCCAGTTGCATCCTTTTCACATTTGTATGGAAATATTCCCGTGGGCATGGGATTTGACCTTGCCATTGCGGGGCTGGGATTTCACAGGGGCACATCCTGCCTTTCCTTTGGGAAGATGCTCCGCCCAGGGAACAAAATTTTTCCTGCCGAGACTGTCTGCTGTCTGAAGATCAATGAAGCCGGTGAATACGGAATGATTGTGATCACTCCCAAATAAAAAACCCGCTGCATCCCCGGTTAAGCCTTCAGGGGATGCACACGGGATTTTTTCAATTGGCTGTAAGGGGAACTCCCAAATAATCAACTGTCCATTCTTTTGAGGGAATCCGTAAGGGCGACCGGCCGGTCGCCCCTGCAGTGGGCAGTTTGTTTTTCGGAAACTCTCTGATCTGTGCAGAGAGCCGAATCCTCTCTTCCTATTTGTCTTTCACTTCCTCAAAATCAGCATCCACCACATCGTCATCCTTTGGCGTTTTGCCGCCAGCATGTGATGATTCCGCTCCTTCCGCATCCGGACCCGGATTTGCACCGCCATGCTGCTGGGAAGCCTGCTGATACATGGCTTCGGCCAGCTTGTGGGAAGCCTGCATGAGTTCATCACTCAGGCGTTTGATATCCTCTGTATTGTCATTTTTCATGACATCTTTCAGCGCGCTGATTTTGCTTTCCACATTGCTCTTGGTTGAGGCATCCACCTTTGCCCCCAGGTCTTTGAGGGATTTTTCGGTCTGGTAGATGAGCGTATCCGCGTGGTTGCGGGCTTCCACCAGTTCTTTCTTCTTTTTGTCCTCATCCGCGTGCATTTCCGCCTCTTTGACAAGACGTTCAATCTCTTCCTTGCTCAGACCGCTGGAAGCAGTGATTTTGATGGCCTGCTGCTTTCCGGTTCCCAGATCCTTGGCGGAAACATTCACAATGCCGTTCGCGTCAATGTCAAATGTCACCTCAATCTGGGGAACGCCTCTGGGAGCGGGCGGTATGTCGGTCAGATCAAAACGGCCCAGGGTTTTGTTGTAGGCAGCCATTTCCCGCTCGCCCTGCAGCACATGGATGGAAACCGCAGGCTGGTTGTCTGCTGCTGTGGAAAAGACCTGGCTTTTCTTTGTGGGAATGGTCGTGTTTTTCTCAATCAGCCGGGTCATGACACCGCCCAGGGTTTCAATGCCCAGAGAAAGCGGGGTCACATCCAGCAGCAGCACATCTTTGACATCGCCTTTGAGCACACCGCCCTGAATGGCAGCGCCCACAGCCACGACTTCATCCGGGTTCACACCCTTGTGGGGTTCCTTGCCGAAAATCTTTTTCACCCGTTCCTGCACCGCGGGCATGCGGGTCATGCCGCCCACCAGGATCACTTCATCAATCTGGCTGGCACTCAGACCGGCATCCTTCATTGCGATCTGGCAGGGCATTTCCAGTTTGTCCAGCAGATCCGCTACCAGAGATTCCAGTTTGGCACGGGTGATTTTGATGTTCAGATGTTTGGGACCGCTCGCATCTGCGGTGATAAAGGGCAGATTCACATCTGTCTCCCGTGAGGAGGACAGTTCCATCTTGGCTTTTTCCGCAGCCTCTTTCAGACGCTGCAGGGCCATTTTGTCGTTTCTCAGATCAATGCCCTGATCCTTTTTGAATTCATCTGCCAGATAATCAATGAGGCGCAGATCAAAATCCTCACCGCCCAGATGCGTGTCTCCGTTGGTGGATTTGACCTCAAACACACCGTCCCCGATTTCCAGAACAGAAATGTCAAAGGTTCCGCCGCCCAGGTCAAACACAGCGATCTTTTCCTCTTTTTTCTTGTCCAGTCCATAGGCCAGGGAGGCTGCGGTTGGTTCATTGATGATGCGCAGCACATTGAGACCCGCGATCTTTCCCGCGTCTTTTGTTGCCTGACGCTGGCTGTCATTGAAATACGCGGGAACCGTGATGACCGCGTCTGTGACCGGTTCTCCCAGATAATCCTCTGCATATTTTTTGATATAGGCCAGAATGAAAGAGGATATTTCCGCGGGACTGTACTGCTTTCCCCGCAGATTGACCCGGACATCCCCGTTGCCGGCCTTGTCTATTTTATAAGGCAGGATTTTGATGTCGCCCTGCACCTCTTTGGAATCAAATTTCCGTCCGATCAGACGTTTCACACCGAACACCGTGTTTTCCGGGTTGGTGATGGCCTGACGTTTGGCAATCTGTCCCACCAGACGTTCTCCGCTCTCAGATATAGCCACAATGGAAGGCGTGGTACGCCCCCCATCCGGATTGGTAATGACTTTTGCCTCTCCCGCTTCCATGACAGCCACGCAGGAGTTTGTGGTTCCCAAATCAATTCCGACGATCTTAGCCATTTTTCATCTCCTCCTTAGAGAATATATTCAAACGATAGAATCACTGTGTATCGCTCTGACGGTTTTCATCCTGCATCTCAGCGATTTCATTGTCAGATTCCTCCGGGATTTCCCGGTTGTCTTTTGTATTGCTGTTTATGCCTTCTTTTGCTGCTGCCTTGGACACAATGACCATGGAAGGCCGAATCAGCCTGTCGTGCAGAAGATAACCCTTCTGAAATTCCCGCAGCACAATATTGTCCCCGGCATCTTCGCTTTCCTCCTGTCCAATGGCCTCATGAAAAGCCGGGTTGAAGGGATGTCCCACAGCCTCAACCGGTTTCACACTGAATTTTTCAAATATCCGCAGAATATCCGAATGGATGAGTCCCACACCCTCCCGTATGGATTTTTCCGCATCAGAATTTCCTTCTGCCGATTGCAGCGCTCTTTCCAGATTGTCAACGACCGGAAGAAGCTCCCGGATCAGGGATTCATTGGCAAATTTCCGGAAATCCTGGATCTCACGCACACTTCGCTTTTTATAATTGTCAAATTCAGCGTAAAAACGCAAAAAACGGTCTTTTTCCGCGCTGAGTTCTTCCCGGACAGCCTCCAGTTCTTTCTCCTTTTGGATCAGAAGATCATTTTGGCTGTCTTCCCCCTTTTTACCTTCCGCATCTTTGGAAGCATTTTCCTGTGCCGGTTCTGAAATCTCGGTCATTCCGGCATGTTCTTCTTCTGTGATGTTCTCAGTCATGGGCCAGTATACTCTCCCGCCAGGTTTAAATAGGAATTGGTGTAACCGGATAAATATATATGCAAATGGAATCAAAATATGCCGCACATTCTGAAACGCATTAATAAAACTCTGAAAAACCCTGCCAGTCAACGTTGGTATGAAAAATAAGATGATATGAAACGATGTCAAGGGCAGACACCCGAGTTTGGCAGGACAAAATTGCAATATATGCGGAAGAAACAGGGAAAGGATTTCTGTCCGGAGCCCCAAAATTCCGGTTTTGGCATTCCTCCGGATTGGAACAGGGATCAAATTCCGATAATGCCGACCACCGCACCGGTCATGCAGGTGGCAAGGGTTCCGGCCGCAACGGATCGGAAGCCCAGAGACACAATTTCATCCCGTTTTTCCGGGGCCATTGTGCCCATTCCGCCAATCATGATGCCCAGACTGCCGGGATTGGCAAATCCGCACATGGCATAAATGAGAATCACACGGCTTTCAGGGCTGAGAGCCTCTTTGGGCACACGGCTCAGATCAAGATAGGCCACAAATTCATTGATTACAGTTTTGGTTCCCATAAGTGCCCCGGCAGTGAAACATTCTGACCAGGGAATTCCCATCAGCCACATAACCGGAGCCATGACCACTCCCAGTATCCGTTGCAGGGTGAGCGGAGAACCGCCCATATCCGGAAAAATTCCCAGCAGAAGATTGAGCAGATGCACCAAAGCCACCAGAACCACAAGCATGGCGATCACATTGATCAGCAGTTGAATGCCCTGCACCGTGCCTTTGGTAACAGCATCCATTGCGCTTAACGCTGGTTCCGGATAAGTCAGTTCCCCGGCAGTCACTTCTCCGGATTCGGGAACCATCATCTTGGCAACCGTGACAGCGGCAGGCACACTGATGATGGATGCTGTGAGAATATGTCCCATGATATTGGGAACCGCATCACTCAGAATGCTGGCATACAGCACCATGACTGTGCCTGCAATGGTGGCCATGCCGCAGGTCATGAGGGTAAAGATTTCACTCCGGGTCATGTCTTTCAGATAGGGACGGATGAACAGAGGGGATTCCACCATGCCCACAAAAACATTCGCGGAAACCCCCAGAGCCTCAGCCCCGCCCAGACGCAGACTTCTCTGCATGACCCATGAAAAGCCTTTGACAACAAAGGGAAGAATTTTCCAGTAAAAAAGAAGAGAGGAAAGCGCACTCATGACCAGAATCAGAGGCAGTCCCCGGAATGCGAGAATATAGGCAGCACCCGGAAATTTTTCATCAAAGGGCAGGGTTCCGCCTCCCAGATACCCGAAAACCATGGAAGTTCCGGCCTGGGTGGACTGCTCCAGAAAGAGAACCAGCCGGTTGAGCATGAGAAAAAACTCTCTGAAAACAGGGAGTTTTAGCAGCAGAAACCCGATGAGCAACTGGAGAAGCAGCCCGATTCCAGTTGTCTTCAGGCTGACCTGCTTCGGGTTTTCACTTATAACCCATGCAAGAAATGCAAAGATCAGAAAACCTGCTGTGCTCTGAATGATCATAATATTCTCCTTTAGGCTCAATGCCGTTTCCTTAAGGATAAAATTCCCCTCCCCCTGCGGGAGGGGTCAGGGGAGGGGTAAAATAACAAACTGCAATTAAAACAGGTTACACCCTCCCCCTGCCCATCCCTTAAGGAAACAGCTTTGTCTTTAGGCTGTTTACTGAAAAAAAGTACCAAAGGAGTGCCAAACTGAAAGTTTGAAAATGTCTGAAAAATCACACTCTTTCAGTTTATGACTCCTTCAGACTGGTACATTCATACTTGTAAAAATCTTTCCGGATGCCTGCTTTCGCAGGCATGATGTCATTCCGGCGTAAGCCGGAATCCGGAAGTCATTCCCCTTTCCGGACTCCGGTTTTCGCGGGTGTGACGGATTTGGGCAGTTTTGAAATCAGTTCGGTATTATCAGGGAAAGTTTGTCTTGACAGGTTTTTCCTTTTCCAATATGGTTCTGGTTTCCCTAACTGATTGAAATATATTTTATAAGGCAGTTTATGTCAATCACAGAAAACAGAAGAATCATGGATGCGGTTCGTGAGGCCGTGCGGCTTTATCCTTTTCAATGCATATGATACCAATTCACCATTGATCTGAAACACAAATTTTTCATAAAAACCGGATTTTTCAAAAAAATTCGGTTTTTTTTGAACACACGGAAACTTTTTTTGCCTGCTTATAAATTTTTTCAATGGGGAATCGGTATGAGACGAGCAGACTGCGAATGCATTGAGAGACTCATCCTGCTTCACCATACAAAATCCGGGGATGATCCGGAAAACCGCAAATTTAAAATTGAAAGGAAAGATAATGATATATTATCAATATATGCAAAGCCCGGTGGGTACACTGCTGACGGCCGGAAATGAGGAAGGACTGCAGCATATCTGCTTTCCCGCACACGGGAATCCATGTCCGCCTCAGCCGGGCTGGACAGCGGATCCTCAGAGACTGGAAGAGGTGATCCGGCAGCTTTCCCTTTATTTTG
>CAZDIU010000277.1:0-7167 GCA_964505535.1 uncultured Desulfobacterales bacterium
ATTGAGTTAGAGTTCAGAGTTTTCGATAGGAAATAAGTCAAAATTAGAATTGCTGTACTGATCCAATTTTGGTTTTATATGGCACAGAAATTGCTGAAGTCCGAAAACATGCCTTTCTGATCTGTTTAGGCATTATTCTGAGCCGAAAATGACTGTTTTTCTGCAATCTGGTCTGATTGCAAAAATCATGCCCGAGAAAACCAAAGTTGGATCAGTATATATGGGTGATAGAAGCATAACCACAGGTTGCCAGCATACGGCGGGGTGGACTCTTGACGGAAGTCGTTCAGTAAAGCCCCTGCCGCCACTGAACCTGAGCGCTGTATGGAGATTTCCGTTTTATAATACAGATATTCTGTTTCCGGCTGTGCTGAAGATCCGGCAACAGGAATTTTTGGGTGTATCAGCAGAGTTCCTCTCCAATCCCTGTATAATACCAAATCGCCATTGAATTTATGCAATACCTGCCTTCAGGTCATGGGCGGAGGAGTCCCGAACTGAAAGTTTGGGAAACTGAAATAATTGGGAAATAAGCCAAAATTCCGTTTCACTTCATTTTGGCACTCCGGAATCGGATAAGCATATTTTCAATGGAGAATCGGTATAATTTGCCCTGTGCTTACTTTTTTTCATTGTCATATACATCTTCGCTGTTTTCCTCCCCTTCCTCTTCTTCATTTTCCTCCTCATCTGTGTAATTTCTCTGCTTTATCAGCAGCCGGAAAAAACCGTACACCGTAAGCAGGGCTGCCAGAAGGAAAAGGATTTCATAGATATGCACAGACAGCCAGACAAACCATGTGCCTGTTTCCCGGAGATGGCTGTGCCACTGCTTTTCCGCGTCTGTCAGGGAAATGGACAGGGCTTTGTGCACAGCGGTTTCCGTATCATCCCCGTTTTTCAGATTCTCAAAAATCCTGAAAAGAGCGTCTTTTCCAAATTCCCGGACAAGGAATTCCGTGAAACTTTTTCCTGTCTCATATGCCAGCACAAGACCGTTTCTGTCATAAGGAAAATGGGTTTCCAACTCCCTGAGCGGGATGATATTTCCGGACAGAAGCGCAGTTCTGAGCGCATCCCCCCGGTTTTGAATCAAAAGTTCGGAAATGCCGTCACTGCTCCACTGGCAGATCCCCTCATCCAGCCATTTGGGCAGATTTGGAACATGATGATGGAGCAGAAGATGGCAGAGCTCATGTTTCAGTGTGATTTGCAGCGTAAAGGGACGGGCATTGAGCCGTGTGCAGTCCATGACAATGATATTTTTTTCCGGAACCGCAAAAGCGGATATATAGGGATTTCCGGTCATATTTTCAAATCTGCGCGAATCATTGATCAGAAAAACAGCGGGTTTCAGATTCGCAGGCCATGCAAACAGCAGGGTTTCCAGTTCTGATGTCAACCCCGGCATCAGCCTGCCCACTTCTTCGGCTTTTCCTTTCAGAGAACTGGGGTATATGACAACGGCATCCGCTGTGTGCATCTGCATCATTTTTTCCGCATACAGATCAGCAGGATGGCAGAGAACAGCCGCGACAATGCAGATTCCTGCACACAGAGCATGAAACGGAACAGTCAGCAGACGGGGACATCTGATAAAAAAGGGCATGATTTTTTCTGAAAGCATAAGAGGTGAAAAAGGAAGAATACCCGGAGAGGAGGGAACCGCGGCCTCCTCTGCCGGGGCGGTCCTATGATTAACTGCCCGGGTTCAGGACCGCATACGTGCTCCGGACAGCGCAGAGGTCTGACGCACCATAGCCGGCTTGGACGCTGCCTCTGTCTTCTGAAAAAACTGTATAACATTTCTGCGAAAGTGGCAACAGAAAAATGTGCTCCCCTGATCTCAGTATTTCATGAGAGATTCTTCAGAAAAACCGGATTTTTCGGAAAAATCCGGTTTTTTCCATACCGGAAAACCGGACTTTCCGAATACACGAAGAGTTTGGTTTGGCTGTTTATTCGTGAAGTTTTTCGTAAATAATCCGCAGTCCTTCCAGGGTCAGATCCGGTTCGGTCGATTCAATGCTTTCGCATACGCCGGACATGAGCGGAGCCAGCCCGCCTGTGGCAACCACTTTGACCGGGGAATCCATTTCTTTGCGCATCCTTCCCACAATGCCGTCCACCAGTCCCGCATATCCGAAAATAATTCCGGACTGCATACTGGCCCCCGTATCCTTGCCGATGACAGATTTGGGAGCGGTGAAGATTTCCACGCGCGGCAGTTTGGACGCCCTCATAAACAGAGCTTCGGCAGAGATGGATATGCCCGGACTGATGGCTCCTCCCAGGTATTCCCCGCTAGCGGATACCGCGTCAAAGGTGGTGGCTGTGCCGAAATCTATAATGATCAGCGCACATTTGTATTTTTCATATGCGGCCACTGCATTGACAATGCGATCCGCTCCCACTTCTGCGGGATTGCTGTAAAGAATGGGCATTCCTGATGCAGATTTGGCTTCCACCCAGTGGGGCGTGTGGTTCAGGTATTTCCGGCAGAAGGCATCCAGAATGTTGACCACAGTTGGCACAACGCTGGAGATAATCGTGGCAGAAATATCTCCCGGACGTATGCCGCTTCCGGCAAAAAGCCCGGTCGCGAGCAGGTTGAATTCATCCTCGGTTGTGTTTCTTTCGGTCCGTATCCGCCAGTCACAAATCAGACGGCTGTCCTCATAAATTCCCATCACCGTATTTGTATTGCCCACATCAATGACAAGAAGCATCATTCAAACTCCTTTCTGATCTGCATGTTGCATTATTGCATTTGCGTCTGTGCCAGCAGCAGAAAATTCCCGTTTTTCTGCCGCGAAGACACAAAGTTTCACAAAGGTTTGAAGCCCGGTTGATTTTCAGATTTCATATTAACTCCGTTTCAGCAGGGTATCAGCATTTTCCCTGAAATCCGAAAGCTGCTTCCGTCCATACCGGCCTTGAAAACGGGCAGAATGGGCTTTCGCTTTTTCCGTATCAGATATGCGGATGCTCGCAGAGTTTCAGCAGGGCACAGGCCGGACACGCGGGTTTTCGGGCTGTGCAGATTTCCCGGCCAAAATAAATCAGATGCAGTCCGAAATCATTCCAGTTTTCTTCCGGAATCACTTTCATGAGATCAGATTCAATTTTTTCCGGTTCCTTGTTTTCCGTCAGTCCCAGCCGCCATGAAATCCGTTTCACATGCGTATCCACCACAACCGCGGCCTGTCCAAAGGCAGCAGAGCGCACCACATTCGCGGTTTTCCGTCCCACACCGGGCAGTGTAATGAGTTCCTCCAGACTTTGGGGAACCTGTCCTCCGAAATTTTCCAGCAGCGCATTGGCACAGTTGCGGATATGTTTGGCTTTGTTGTGAAAAAAACCGGTGGGCCGGATCAGATTTTCTATTTCCTTCAGGGGAGCCTCTGCCAGAGATTGAGGCGTGGGAAAAGCCTGAAACAGTTCGGGCGTGACTGCGTTCACCTGTCTGTCGGTGCACTGGGCAGACAGAATGGTTGCCACAAGCAGTTCAAAAGGGTTGCGATGACGGAGCTGGGTCTTGACATCCGGGTACTGTGTCTTTAATATGTTGCATATTTCTGTGGCCTGTTTTCTGTTTTTCATTCTCTTTTTCCGTTAATCCAACTGATTGATTGTATCATGTCTTCACAAAAAAAAATCATACGCGCGCTCGGTCTCTGTTCCGGAGGGCTTGACAGCATTCTTTCCGGTGTTGTTATCCGTGCCCAGGGGATTGAAACCCTTTGGGTCAGTTTTGAAACACCTTTTTTTTCCGCGGACAAGGCCCGCAAAGCCTCCCAAATGACGGGCATTCCCCTGATGATCCAAAATATCACGCGGCAATATCTGGAGATGCTGAGAAATCCGCGCTGCGGTTATGGCAAAAACATGAATCCCTGCCTGGACTGCCACGCGCTCATGTTCCGGATTGCGGGAAACATCATGGAGGAAAAGGGCTTTGATTTTCTTTTCAGCGGAGAAGTCATGGGCCAGCGTCCCATGTCCCAGACCCGAAATTCCCTGCGCTATGTGGAAAAAAACTCCGGTTTTGAGGGCTATATTGTGCGTCCCCTGAGCATTCAGCATCTTCCGGAAACCATCCCGGAAAAACAGGGATGGATAGATCGCAATGCCCTGTACGGCATCACGGGCCGGGGCCGCAAAATCCAGATGGAACTGGCAGAAAAATTCGGGATAAAGGAATATCCCACTGTGGCTGGCGGCTGTCTGCTGACCGACAAAAACTTCAGTCTGCGTCTCAAAGATCTGTTCCGGCATCAGGAAAACACTTCGGAAGCGGAACTGCATCTGCTGAAATACGGGCGTCATTTCCGCATCAGCCCGGAGTGCAAAATCATTGCAGGCAGGCACAGGGCCGACAATGAAGCCCTTCTGCGGCATTACAGGCCGGATCGGGATGCCATGCTCAAAACTGTCTCGGTTCCGGGGCCTGTGGTGCTGATTCCCAACAGCGGAACAGCAGATATGCTTGCACTGGCTGCATCTGTATGCGCGGGATACAGCAAATCCCCGGCTGATGCGGAAACCGAAGTGCGGGTCACACTGCCCGAAGGCCAGCAAACAATGCGGACAAAAGGGATACGTCCGCAGGAGATGCAGGCATATCTGATTGGGGCATAAATCCCATTTCCATCAATTGAAGGAGTGCCAAATGGAAAGTTTGGCACTCTTCCGCTCTTATACCGATTCCCCATTGATCTGAAACACAGATTTTTCAGAAAACCGGATTTTTCAAAAAAATCCGGTTTTCTGAACACACGGAAACTTCCTTTTGCCTGCTTATAAGTGTCTTTTCAATGGGGAATCAGTATGAAACCCCAAAGAATACAGTTGTGCAGATTATACTTGAGATGGCAATGCTGTCAATTCCTTTATCCTGAAAATTCGGTTTTCAGAAAAAGGGCAATCCCATCGCATGGTCTCCTGAATCAGTATGCTCAGACTGTAGGAGGGATATTCTGGATGTCATTTGCTTCGGGGTTTCAAAAATTCGGAAATCAGGACATTCATAGGCTGATGCATTTGCCGTCAGCCGAAAGTCAGTCGCCCTTTTCATTTCATACGCAATTTTTCACTTATTTTTCAAATATATGGCATATTTCATCTAAATCGGTTCTTGTACCGATTCGCCATTGATCTGAAACACAAGTTTTTGAGAAAAACCGGATTTTTCAAAAAAAACCGGTTTTTCTCAAAACTTTATACTCGAAAATTTATGGAGCCTTGCTTGCCTCAGGAAAGAACTTAACCGCCCTGCTTTACAAAAGAGGGGAATGCTCTGTTTTTTCAGTCCTAAAACTCAATGCTGTTGGGTGTTCTGGGGAACGGAATCACATCCCGGATGTTGCGGATGCCGGTGACAAGCATGAGGAAGCGTTCAAATCCAAGCCCGAAACCGCTGTGCGGAACGCTTCCGTATCGCCGGGAATCCAGATACCACCAGTAATCCTCTTTTTTCAGATGCATTTCCTCCATCCGGGCTTCCAGAACTTCCAGCCTTTCCTCCCGCTGGCTGCCCCCGATGATTTCTCCAATGCCCGGAACCAGCACATCCATTGCAGCAACAGTTTTGCCGTCATCATTGACCCGCATGTAAAACGGTTTGATCTGCCTGGGATAGTTGTACAGAATGACCGGTTTTCCAAAATGATCTTCTGTGATGTACCGTTCATGCTCGGATTGCAGGTCTTTTCCGTATGCCACAGGAAACTCAAATTTCTTTCCGGACGCGTTCAGGATTTCAACAGCCTCGGTATAGGGCAGGCGGACAAATTCCTCTTTGAGAATGGTTTCCAGGGTCTTCATCAGTTCCCTGTCCACAAATTTCGCAAACAGTTCCACATCCTCTGCGCAGTTGTCCAGCACATGGCGCGTGAGATACCGGATCAGTTCCTCGCCCAGTTGCATATTGCCCTTCAGATCGCAGAAAGCCATTTCCGGCTCCACCATCCAGAACTCTGCTGCGTGCCTGCTGGTGTTGGAATTCTCAGCCCGGAATGTGGGGCCAAAGGTATACACATCGCCCAGGGACAGGGCAAACATCTCGGCTGACAATTGTCCGGACACAGTGAGGCTGGCCTCCCGGCCAAAGAAATCCGCACTGTAATCGGTTTTTCCCTCTTTGCGTGGCAGGTTTTCCAGATTCAGGGCCGTGACCCGGAACATTTCCCCCGCTCCCTCGCAGTCCGACCCGGTGATAATGGGGGAATGGATATAATAAAACCCTCTTTCCCGGAAAAATTTGTGGACAGCCCAGGCCAGTTCCGAACGGATGCGGAACGCCGCACCGTATTTGTTGGTCCGGGGACGCAGATGCGCAATGCTGCGGAGAAATTCGTCTGTATGGCGTTTCTTCTGCAGAGGATAGGTTTCGGGCGCAAGGCTGATGATTTCGACATTATTGGCCGGAATTTCCCATTTCTGTCCGCTGCCTTCAGATGCCGCCAGTTTTCCGGAAACAGATACAGCAGAACCGGTGGACAGTTTTTTCACATCCTCATAATTGGAGAGAGATTCATCGGCTATTATCTGTATGTTCTTCAGACAGGAACCGTCATTGAGTTCAATAAAGGAAAAGGTTTTGGAATCCCGCCGGGTTCTCACCCAGCCTTTCACAAGCACCTCATCAATCGGGGACTCCGAGGCCAGCAAAGCAGATATTTTTGTTCGTTCCATTTTGTTCTCCGTTTTACAGGTGCAGGTTTCAGACATCAGGTTTCGGTGTTCACAAGTCGCTGCTATCTGAGATATTATAACCCAAGTTGCTACCTATGAAAAAACTCAATAATATCAGACATCGGATTTCTTGCAAAAATATCATGATTTTTTATAACATCCTGTTTATATGATATTTATAAATTTATAGGTAGCAACTTGGGTTATTATATGAAATCTGAAAAAGGTTTCAGCAAAAAGTTTTGATTCTTCAATCTGTTTTGCGGAAACACCGGATTCCGGCTTTCGCCGGAATGACGTCATGCCTGCGAAAGCAGGCATCCGGAAAAATTTTCCGCAAAAATCCTTGAAGAAGCCGAAATCTCCCCCGTGACCGAACTTTTCCGCCACGAAGACGCAAAGTTTTACAACGGTTTTATAAGTACCCAACCGAAAGTTTTCAGGTATAAAAAAACCGGATTTTTCCGGAAA
>CAZDIU010000278.1:0-7129 GCA_964505535.1 uncultured Desulfobacterales bacterium
CCGCTTAATTTTTGCACTCCTCCGGATCATCCCGTGACAGTATCAAATCAATGGCGAATTGGTATAAGCAAGTCAATGGCACTGGCCTGTAACTGACAACCCCCTGCAATTCCCGCTTTTCAGAAATTCCGTAACCACTTCTGCTTTTCAGGACAAATCTTTCAGGGAAGAGAAAAACCGGAACCGCAAAAAAACTTGCCTTTCCCTTTTTTTCTGATTATGAAGGGGACATGAAAAGAGAGATCGCTGAAAATGGGGCTGGTGTCTCCGAACTCTGACACATTTTTGCCTGTTCCCCTGCTTCGTTTTTTTCATGGAAGCTGATCTGCTGTTTTCAGAAAAAAATAGTGGGTCAAATCGGTTGATGATGCAGAAAAAAACACTCTCCTGCCCCTCCCGCCGGGGGAGGGGATTTCAGATCAACGGATTTGACCCACCACCCAGAAAAGGACAGATATGAACACTGTTGTTTTAAAACCCGGACGGGAAAAGTCTCTGCTTCGCCGTCATCCGTGGGTATTTTCCGGTGCTGTTCAGACAGTGGAAGGCAGCCCGGCTCCGGGTGAGACTGTTGCCGTCCGCAGCCATAGCGGCCTTTTTCTGGGCACAGGGGCCTGGTCTCCCCAATCCCAGATTCAGGTTCGGATGTGGACCTTTGATCCGGACGAAAAAATTGATGAGGCTTTTTTTCATCACCGCCTGCAGGGGGCTGTCAGGGCCCGGCGGAAATTCACTGATGCGGATGCCCCTGCCTGCCGTGTGGTCAATGCGGAATCTGACGGTCTGCCCGGACTGATTGTGGATCATTACGCGGATTATCTGGTCTGCCAGTTTGGCAGCGCTGGAGCTGAATTTTGGAAAAACAGGATTGCGGAACTGCTTGCACAATTATGCCCCTGTTCCGGGATTTATGAGCGATCTGACATTTCCTCCCGCGAAAAAGAGGGTCTTGCGCAGACACAGGGACTGCTTTGGGGAAAAGAACCGCCTGATCTGCTGGAAATTCAGGAAGGCCCCTGCCGTTTTTGGGTTGACATCCGCAGCGGCCAGAAAACCGGATTTTTCACAGACCAGCGGGATAACCGCAGTCTGGTCTTCCATTCCTGCAAAAATGCCGAAGTGCTGGACTGTTTTTCCTATACCGGCGGATTCACTGTCAATGCGCTCATGGGCGGAGCAAAGCATGTCACCAGTGTTGATGCTTCAGGCCCGGCTCTTGAACTGCTGCGGAAAAATATCCATCTCAACGGACTGAATCCTGAACACGCAGAGACAGCGGAGGGAGATGTTTTTTCCCTCCTGCGGAAATACCGGAACAGCGGAAGGCAGTTTGATGTGATCATCCTTGACCCGCCCAAGTTTGCAGAGGCAAAAAAATATCTCAATGCAGCGGCCCGCGCTTACAAGGATATCAATCTGCTGGGGTTCAAACTGCTCCGTGCCGGAGGACTTCTTTTCACCTTTTCCTGTTCCGGTCTTATGGATACGGATTTGTTTCAGAAAATTGTGGCCGATGCCGCGCTGGATGCCGGACGGGAGGCACATATCATCCGGAGGCTGGGTCAGGCCGAGGATCATCCCGTATCCCTGAACTTCCCCGAAGGCACCTATCTGAAAGGGCTGCAGTGCCGGGTGATGTCATAATTTCAGAACAAAGGATGGGGCTGTATTTTCCTCTGAGGGAACAACCCTCCAAAAAAATGCAACAAGGAACTGCAATGAAAAGAAAATCTGTTCTGTGCTGCTGCGGATTCCTGTGCGGCCTGTTTGCCCTGCTGTCAGCGGGACTTGCACAGGACAGCGCAGTGAACGCGGAAAGTATTGTGCGGGAAAGTTTCAATTATTTCCGTGGTAAAGCCTCGGAATCCGTGGTGGAAATGACCATTCAGCGTCCGGACTGGAAACGGGAGGTGACCCTCCGGGGGTGGACACGGGGTGAAAGCGAGAGCCTGTTTTTCATTACTGCCCCGGCCCGGGATCAGGGCAACGGAACCCTGAAAAAAGGGCGGGAGATGTGGACATACAACCCCAAGGTCAGCCGGGTGATCAAACTGCCGCCCTCCATGATGTCCCAGTCCTGGATGGGATCAGATTTCTCCAACAATGACCTTGCCCGATCCGACAGTCTGCTCCATGATTATGTGCATACCCTGGAAGGAACTGAAACGCATGAAGGGAAAACAGTGTATCTCATCAAATCCATGCCCAAACCGGATGCGCCTGTCATATGGGGAATGCTGCGCCTGAAAATCCGGGAGGATCTGATTATGCTCTCGGAGGAGTTTTATGACGAGGATATGAAATCCGTGAAAATCCTCACAGCCTGGCAGATCGAAATGATTGGCGGCAGGCTCTTTCCCCGGTTCACAAAAATGCAAAAAACTGAAGCCCCGGACGGATATACCCTTTTGGAATACAAAAAACTGGAATTCATTGAAAACCTGCCCGACGATCTTTTCACCCTTTCGGCCCTGCGCACCCCGCGGGGTTAGTGCCTGGTCAATCCGGATTGGGGATTTGAGGCAACTGCCCCTGATTTTTGAAAGGGCTGTACAAGCCCGGTTCGCAACTTCGGACTGTCAGTCACCATAAGAATTCTGCGACCGCATAACTGCCTGCCCTGAATTACAGATCTGATGTTACGCAGCTATTTCAAAAATCGGGAAGTTATGATTTTTTCCCGTCATTCCGGCGTAAGCCGGAATCCAGTATTTTCAGCATCGTCTGGATACCGGCTTTCGCCGGTATGACGGTTATGCGTAACATCAGTTACAGATCTCAGTCGCTCACCCGCATCTTTCGCTCTGACTTGACTTCGTTGTGCCAATCGTTTATGTAATTGCGGACAGCAACTGTCAGACCTGTCTGAAACCGGATATTACGGACTTTTGTCAAATTTGTTTTACCTCAGGAGCATGTATTGAAATCACGGATGAAGTTAGCGGATTTTTCCCGTCTGAAACCTTTCTGGGCACTTTCCCGCACGCCCCACGGCCTGCTGGATATGACCACTCCCGCGTTTGCGGCCCTGCTCTGTCTGGGGCATTTCCCTTCCCTGTGGGTGACATGTATCGGCATCATCACCGCATTTGCCGGTTATACGGCAGTGTATGCGCTCAATGATGTGGTGGATTACCGGGTGGATATGGAACGTCTGCGGCAGGATGTTTACAGCCACAGAAATGCTTCGGTGGATATTGATGCTGCGCTGGTGCGGCATCCCATGGCGCAGGGACTCATCTCTTTTGGGCAGGGGATAGGATGGGCTTTGTCATGGGCTGCAGCAGCCCTGATCGGAGCCTGGATGCTCAACCCGGTCTGCATTGTCTTTTTTCTGATCGGCTGTGTTCTGGAGGCGGTTTACTGTCTTCTTTTCAAAGTCAGCCCCATGCGCACACTCATCAACGGGATTGTCAAAACGCTGGGAGCGATTGCAGCCGTTTATGCAGTGGCCCCGCAGCCTTCCTCTCTCTATCTGCTTACCCTGTTTTTCACCCTGTTTTTCTGGGAAATCGGGGGACAGAACATTCCCAATGACTGTGGTGATGTGGAAGAGGACAGACGTCTGAAGGCCCGGACAGTGCCGATCTGCTTTAGTCAGGAACTTTCGGCTTATACGGTCATGGTTACTCTGACCGGAGCCTTTGCACTCAGTTTTGTTCTGCTGAGCCTTTCTCCCGCAGCATTCACCTTTCCCTTTTATGCGGGGCTTGCCGCCGCGGGGATTTGGCTGCTGCTTTTTCCCGCACTCCGCTTTTACAGGAGCGGGGAAAATGCTGATGCCATGAAACTGTTCAACAGAGCCAGTTATTTTCCCCCGGCTTTATTTCTGATCGTGCTGATCCGGATCATTTTTTCGGGAGCATGATTTTCCTTTTCTCCGGATCATGATGCTGCCGGTACAAAACTGCTGTATGCCCGATCATGCCGGCCATTTCAGCGCCGGTTCCGGATGAAATTTTTGACATAATCTCATTCTTCTGATCTTTTTCCTTAAAATCATTGAATCTGATTTTGATCAGTTCGTGAATGTCCAGGGCCTCGTTCACCGAGCGGATCAGACCGTCTGTCAGACCTTTCTGCCCCACGATGATCAGCGGTTCCAGCCCGTGGGCAAGACCGCGCAGATATTTTTTTTCAAATCCTTTTAACATATTGTGTTTCCATTCCTTTTCTTCTTGCTGCAAAAGTCTTTTGGACAAAAAAATCCCGAAAATCAAAAAATGACCGCAATTCCCTTATCAAACATCAATCCCCTGATACCGCAGATTATGTCCATCCTGCCATAACAGCATACCTTGAATATAAAAAATTATTTTTTTAAATCAGATGGTTCTATCCTCTTCCAGTAAAGGGGGAAATCCGTTGTTTCTGTCGAACACATAATTGATTATATCTGCCTGCCCGGTTCTGTCAACAGAATAAACACAGGCATTGTCTCAAATCAGAAATTGCAGGTACTGCGTGACCAATTTGCCCGGTTTCATCCTCTGAAATTCAATATGGTGGTGCACTTACCGGCCATGCAGTAAATTTGCAAAAAAATCATACTCTTTAATTCTTGATTCGTAAATAAAAAAATAATTCAAATAGGTTATGAAAATCAGATGACAATTCCGGAAAATTATGATATTTTGAACAAAATAAAAAACGGGCAAATATTTTTGCATGGCAAATCCCGTTCATGTCAGGATACCAAGGCATTCCATCCTCCTGTCATGATTTTGATTTGAAAGGAAAATGCAATGTCCGCAGAGATGAACAGTCAGATGAAGAATCTGGAAGAGGAAACATTCATTGCAGAGATTGGTTACCACAGAAAACTGAACCCGTGGATTGCAATAGTGGGTTCGGTCTCTTTTCTTTTCTTCAGCATTTTCCATTTTGCTCTCGGCAGGTTCAGTCAGTCTTTGATCTTTGCCCTGCTGTTTGTCAATGCCGTTGTTTCGCTTTATCTGGGAAAACGTATGAAGACAATGGAGAAACTCATACGTCTGAAACAGTTGTCAGGAGGTTTTGCCTTTGGTCTGCTCGCGACAGGTCTCTGCATCGGTCTGCTGAGTGATGACATTTATATTTTTCTGCCCTGGCTGTTTTTCTATCCTTTGGCCGTTTCCCTGTTTTTTGGTAAGCGGATCGGAATTTATTCTGCGCTTGTTTTTGCGATTATTGTTATTGTTATTATCAGTTACGTGCATCTCCCTTCCTGGAACGCATCTGTGGTCAGCATGTTTAAACTGAATATGATTCTTGCCCTTGTCGTCATAACAAGTCTTTCTCTGATAAGTGAAAAAATTCGGACGGGTGTGCAAAATGATCTGGTCCGTTCCCAGAATAAGTATAAAATGGCAGAAAAGCAGCAGCGTGAAGCCAATGTCAGACTGCAGTATGAAGTGGAACGGCGCATCCAATCGGAAACCCTGCTGCGCCAAAGTGAAGTCCGGTACCGCGCCCTTTTTGAAGAATCAGCCGTGTCACTTTGGGAGGAGGATTGGTCTGAAGTGAAGATATATCTTGATAACCTTTCCCGGATGATCAGGGAGGATATGGATGCCTGTCTGAT
This sequence comes from uncultured Desulfobacterales bacterium, assembly GCA_964505535.1. GTDB lineage: Bacteria > Desulfobacterota > Desulfobacteria > Desulfobacterales > Desulfococcaceae > JAABRU01. Next base: position 5,564 of record CAZDIU010000278.1, read on the forward strand.
AAGGAATCCTCAAGAGATCCGGAATTGCAAAGAAATGATGAGGGTTACAGCCGTGAATCAGGCAACCCTGAGGCTTTTCAGGGCAGACAGCATGTCAATCCTGATAGATAATCTGTATCGGATTATGTCTCCTCAGGCCACTCAGGATTACCTGAGAGACAGAATAGTGGCTCTCTGGCAGAAGGGCAGATATCAGGGGGAGATTGATGTTTTTACATTAAAGGGCGAAAAGATTCATCTTCTGATTATCAGCACCATTCCGGCCGGCTTTCATGAATCGTGGAGCAGAATATTTACGTCGGTGTATGATATGACAGAACGGGTTGTCATGGAAGAAAAGAAAAAACGTCTTGATTATCAGATGCAGCAGGCCCGTCAGGTGCAGGCGGTGGCAACTCTGGCCGGAGGCATTGCCCATCAGTTTAACAATGCGCTGGTGGGTATTTTCGGAAATTTGGATCTGATAAAAATGAAAGGCCAAATTCCTCCGGAGGCACAAAAATTTATGGATTCAATAGACAAATCAGCCACTCACATGCGCATGCTCACCGATCAGCTTCTGGCATATGCGCGAGGTGGCAAATACCGGCCCCAGAAGATTTCGGTCAGGGATCTGATTCAGAAGGTTTTTGATTCAGAGCGGAGCCGATTTGAGACTGGGATCAGACTCAGCACAAAGATCGAATCAGACATTCATGCGGTCAGCGGTGATGTCACCCAGATCGAAACGGTCATTGCCGCAATCATATCCAATGCTCTTGAATCAATGGATAACAAAGGAGAATTGCATGTTTCTGCCAAAAACAGAGCCATTGATGGAACGAATATGACAGGGCTGTCCGAACTTGAACCGGGCAGCTATGCGGTCATTCAGATCCGGGACAGCGGCGCAGGCATGGATGAGCAGACCCGTGAACGAATTTTTGAGCCTTTTTTCACCACCAAATTCTGCGGCCGCGGCCTGGGGATGGCTGCGGCCTATGGCATTGTGCAGAACCACGGCGGCATGATACGCGTTGATTCAGCCCCCGGCAAGGGAACCTGTGTTGAAATCTGGCTGCCCGGAATTGGGCAGTGGGAATCTTCATAAGATGTTCCGTAACTGCAAGGAATAAATTCTCCAGCAAAAAGCCAAAGAAAAAATCGGTTTTCCCGGAGGAAAGCGGTCTGAAATGTCAAAAGGAGAGATGAGACAAAATCGGTCATCATTGTTTCTTCGGTTATTTGGATCTCGGAGATTTGCAAAGGGGGAAGGCTGTTCCGGTTTCCGGTTGCGGAACCGAAAACCGGTTTTCCAGTGAGGCTTCATCAGTCCGCAATGATGAAAATATTCTCAAATCCTTTGGATTTCAAAGTGTTCTGATACATTTCCGCCTGTTCAAGGGAAGTGCATTTTCCCACCAGAACCCGGTAGAGTTTTTGTCGGCTTTCAGGAACATATGACGGCTTGATCTCAGCATGCTCATAGGTCTGACCCAGTTCCTGCGCGAGTCTTTCCGCATTTCCCCTGTCCCCAAATGCGCCCACCTGTATGGCATAGGTCCCTTTGTCATAATCCACAGGCAG
>CAZDIU010000279.1:0-7042 GCA_964505535.1 uncultured Desulfobacterales bacterium
TGAACATGCTTATGCAAAAAAAGTGCCAAAGAAAACCAAAATTGGATCAGTATATAGACTTTGGCATCTCAATTTCCGGCTTGCAGGCAGAAACCAATTTTTCAAACGCCTCATTCTCCCGAAAATCCACAAACGCATACCGGCGAATGGTATCAGGAATTTCGCAGTCTTCCATAAGCAGGGGAATAAACCCGCGGTTTTTGTTGGAAGGATCACGGAAAAGCACGGTGCTGCGTTCCAGACTTACCCAGTCGGATTGAAATGCCGCAGCTGTCATGCACAGAATCAGGGTTCGGGAATCCTGCAAACCCTGCTCAATTTGCAGAAAAATATCATCACCGGGTCTGATAATCCATTCATCAAACCACACCCGCATCCCGCTTTGCTTCAGGCGTTCTGCCAATTTGCGGACAGCAGGCTTGTCTTTTTTGTTGTGGCTGAGAAAGATGTCGTATGTGAAGGTTTTGGACATTGGATTTTTCCTGCAAATATTTTGCTTCCGATGAGCTATGATGAGTGGCAAACCGTGAGCATTGGGCTGATTTCATGCTCGATTTCGGATTTTAATTTATGCTCTGCAACTTTAAGATCATAGCTGCTTTGAAGGTTCATCCAGAACTGAGGTGTGGTGCCGAAATAACGCGCCAGTCTGAGAGCAGTGTCAGGCGTAACAGATCTCCGTTCTTTAACAATATCATGTATGCGCTGAACCGACACTTTCAGTTTTGACGCCAATGCACTGGGACTCATCTTTAACGGTACAAGAAATTCTTCCCGCAGTATTTCGCCCGGATGAACAGGGCGCATTTTATTGATCGGATTCATTATCAGTCTCCTTTCAGCCTCCCTAATGATAATCAACAATTTCAACATCAAAGGCATTGCCATCTTCAAAACGGAAGCAAAGCCGCCATTGTTCATTGATACGGATGCTCCACTGCCCTTTTCGATTGCCGGATAAGGTTTCAAGACGATTTCCCGGCGGAACCCGTAAATCCGAAGGTTCACAGGCATTGTCAAGCATTTGAAGTTTGCGTTCCGCCACAGTGGCAATTGACCTGAAGCGGCGGACGGACTTTCCTTCAAACAATGCCCCTGTGTCTTTGCATCGGAAGTGTTTGATCATTGTTATTTTCGTTATAATCCCTTAAGTTCCGACAGTTTCCGCACCGCCTGTTTGTCTTTTTTGTTGTGACTGAGGAAGATATCGTATGTGAAGGTGGCCATTGATTTTTCTATCTCAATAATCTGAGAAAGCCTTCCTGTTCAAAATGGCTGTCAGTTGTCAATGATTCATTGATGTTATATCGCCGCATCAAGATAAAACTGACAGCATCGCAAATAGAGCAATTCGGAAGTATCAAGCAGCATCACATTCATCCTTACTTAAACAGGAATGCTTACAACTGAACCCCACTCTCCCCCGCGTCTTTGGTGTCAGCATCGCTTCTGTCAGTGGTCATCTCTGCCTCCAGATGTGCCACAATGCGCTGGTATTTCCTGTTTTTCGGCTCCAGATCCAAAGCATTTTTGAAATCGCACAATGCCCGTGCCATGTCATTTTTGTTGTACCATGCCAGCCCGCGTTTGTAATAGGTTTTGTGATCCTTGGGATTGGCTTTGAGCATGACATCATATTTTTCAATATCCTGCCACCCCCCTTCCTGTTTTGCAGTCATGATTTCCCGGTAAACAGACTGGAGATTCTGAATTTCCTCGTAAAGTTTTTTGATCACCGCAGACTGCTGCCGGGCAGTGTTGAACATGGGTTCCAGCCACGCGTTCATCACATTCATCTGGCCTTTGACCACATCCAGAAATCCGTCCGGCATCCGGGAGATCACTTCCATTTTCGGGGGCAGCACCGGGTCTTTTTCTGAACCTGCGGAAACCACGGACTGCATGGCCTGCAGGACTTTTTCCATCTGCACCAGGGTTTCCTGTGCAAAACTCACCCTGGTCACTCCGCCTTTTTTCACGGAATCATCCAGCACCGTGCGTATGCCTTCGAGTCCGTCATACATGGCAGACAACTGCCCCACCACCTGCACCGAGGCATCACTTTCCTTCATGCCCCGGAGCATCTGATTTTTGCGGAAGATCTTTTTGATTTCTTCCCATCTCTGGGACTCCTCCGCATTCATCCAGCCTGTGAGTTCCCTGAATTTCAGCAGATTGGCTTCTGCACCGGTGGTCAGGGTCTGCGCGTCCTGCTCATAATGGGACAGAATCAGGGTTTTGAGTTCCTCTGCATTCATCATTGGCACGATTTTTTCCGCAATCCGGTTCATGTTGCGGTAGGAACCCTGCAGTTTGAACGCGGGTTCTGTGCGGTATTCCTCAGCCTGTGCTGCGGAATAAATATACTGCAGATTCATTTTCAGAATCACTTCGCGCACCGTGATCATTTTTTCCATGACCGAAACCATTTCACTGATTTCCTCAGCAGAATAATTGCCCTCAAATTCCGCTCCTTCCCTGCTTTTGGTTTCTGCAATGCGGATAATGCTGTACACATCCTGCTGACTGCGGCTGGCCAGCCGGTTCAGCACGGAATTGGAAGTGAGCGCGTTTTCCAGATAACTCATCTTGAACACATCTTCGGTATCGCCAATAATATCACCGAGATTGTAGGTATCTGCCCGGTTTGCCAGCATATCCGGAATTTTGAATTTTTCCCCGCTTTCTGTGTAAGGATTTCCGGCCATGCACACCACCACTTTTTTGCCCCGCAGATCATAGGTCCGGCTTTTGCCTTTGTAGACTCCTTCAATTTTCCGCTGCGCATCACACAGGGAAATGAATTTTTGCAATAATTCCGGATTGCAGTGCTGAATATCATCCAGATAAATCATGACATTGTCGCCCATTTCCAAAGCCAGATTGATTTTCAGCACTTCCTCGCGCGCGCTGGCATTGGGAGCCTCTGCCGGGTCAAGGGATGTAACCAGATTGCCAATGGCAGGGCCGTTGATTTTCATAAAAATAATGCCCAGCCGGTTGGCAATGTATTCCATAATCGTGGTTTTGCCGTAACCGGGCGGAGAAATCAGCAGCAGCATTCCCATGAGATCTGTGCGTTTGCCTTCGCCTGCTGTGCCAATCTGCTTGGCAAGATTGTCGCCAATCAGAGGCAGATAGACCTGATTGATGAGTTTGTTGCGCACAAAGGAACTCAGAATCCGGGGCTTGAATTCCGCAAGCCGCAACTGCTCCCGCATCTGATCCGTAAGCTGCTTTTTCATTTCACCGTAACGCAGGAACAGGGGAACAGTTTCTTTTTCATATCTTTGGAGTTTTTCCGCAAAGCGGATGTAATTGAGATGATAGTTTCCGTTCTCAATCACGGGATGGGAACCGGTCATACCTGCAATCTCGGCAGTGATGGGCGAATCCACCACATTTTTGCGGGAACTGTTGCGGATGAAAAGAAGCAGAGCAGTTTCATCGGTATAATCGCAGAGTTCACCGCATTCAGTTGTGGAAATATACGCATGAACCCAGTCCCGGACCAGTTCATATTCACTTTCCGGAACCTCTTTGAGTTTTTCCCGCGCCTCTTTGAATTTTTCCCCAAAACGGGAAGCCTTGAGATGTTTCACAAATCCCTCAGCCAGTTCCCATGCCTCATGGGAAATCACAAAAGACTCGCCTGCGACCATATCGAGCCGGATGAGTTCACAAAACAGATACCGGGCAGCGTCTGGTGCAAGTTCATGGGGAAACAGACCGGTTTTTGCTGTGAAATCCGAAAGCAAAGCCTCCAGTTCCGCAATATAGCGATCCTGTTTTTCCTGCCCCGGAAAGATTTCCTGTATGATGCCAAATCCGGTGAGTTTGTCAGAAAGAATCTGTTTGCGGGATTCGTCTGACCATTTCTGAAAATAGATGGTCCAGAACAGCCGCGCGAGCGCACGCGCTCGCGGATGAAAACGCAGCAGCCCGATGGCCGTGTGAATGGCAAAAATCTGTCTGAAAATCTTTGCCCCGTCCTGATCATGAATGCCTTTGGAATAGCCATCACTGTAACGCGGGGCCATGAATTTCTGGACATGGTCTGTCAGTTCTCTGTCTGAAAAATTGCGGATCTGCTCTGCGGTTTCCGCATCTGTTTTTTCCATTTCTTTCAGCAGTTGCCAGGCCAGATATTCCGCGCGGTACACATTGGGATTTTCTGATACGGTTTCCATTTCCCATACAGGTTTGGTCTGCAGAAATTCCGTATTTTCAACCGGTTCAAAGAAATTGGTCCCGGTAAGATGAAAAAACTGTTTCCCCTCGCGCACAATCATGGTCAGATCCAGCGGACGCACATTGACTGTGAATTTGTGTTTTCCAAACTGGATTACATTCTGACCCTCTGCAAACAGTTCCTTCCTGTCTTTCAACTGCCGCACCGCATCTTCGCGAATGGTTTTGAGCCGGGACTGAATATCATCGGCTTTCACTGTGTCATCGAGTTCCAGCAACTGCTTAACAATGTCCCGGATTTTGGAGATCATCAGATCTGATGCAAAATATCCGTTGATCGCGCTGATATCCTCCATTCCCGCGACCCGTGTGCCAATGCCTTTGAGAATGCGATCTGCCGCAGCCATGAGCAATGTGGCTCTTTTGTTCCGTGCCTCGGTCAGATTAAGTTTTTTGGATGCAAAGGCATTGTAAATCTCATCCCTTTTTTCCGAAATCTCTGCAATGAAATCATCAAAATCCGCAAACCGTCCCTCCAGTTCCTCCACGCTGACCATGAGTTTGGTGAGATACTCATCACATTTGACCGGTGTGTCACAAATATCCAGATAATTGACCACACTCTGGTTCAGCAGTCTGATCTGTGCCTTGAACTGCGCGGTTCCCTCGGTTCCCTGCAGGCTTTTCTTTTTGTTTTTCACCCCCGCGCGCACCTGATTGAGCCGGGAATAAATGTCGGAAATGCTGTCAATGATTTTCGTTGTCTGGGTGGCATCTTCGATTTTCAGGTTGCTCACAATCTCAATGAGCATTTCCAGTTCATCCGAAGCTGCTGCCACTTCGTTTTCCAGTTCCTGCGCGTCCGTGACTTTGGACAGGGTTTCAATCTTTGCACCCGCTTCAGAAACCCGTTTTTCATAGGGAAACAGAGCTTCGGGCAATAAGAGAAATTCCACGCACTTTGCAGAGACAGTGTCCGCAGCTTCTGCAACCTGCGCGTCCATCTGCTCCACTGCCGCGATATCTGCATAACGCAGTTCTTTCAGTGAAATGATTTCCCCGCGCACCGTGCGCAGTCCGGCCAGTCCTTTGACAAACGCGTCAATGGTATCCAGCGTTTCCGGTTTGAGGCTTTCCAGCATTTCCCGCGCACGCGCAGAAACCTGTGCCATCTGCTCCGCAGTGTTCTTTTTCAGGCGCACCACTTTTTCAAATTCCGCAATTGCTGCACCCGCAGCCTCCCTGATTTGCAGCACAGTCTCTTTCAGACCAAAGGCTTCGGGCTTGTCCAGCCAGAAATACGCATCTGCAATTTCCGCAGCTTTTTTCATCAGATCCACATACAGGGACGAGTAAAGTTCCTCCCTGTGCATGAGTTTGAGGATTTCATTGCATTCGGACATGCACCGCACAATAGCGGGATTGCCCACTTTGTAAAGAAACGCGTCTTTTTTTGCGGAAAACGCATATTCAGGCCCCACAAAAGGGGTCTGCCAGATCTGAATGGCATGATGTTTCACCGGCTCCGGATCAGCCCGGAAAAAAATCATCTCTCCATTGTCAAAATGGGTGTATCCGTTGCAGGGAATGGGATTTTCCACTTTCTGATCAATGAGATTGTAGTTGAGCAGCGTGTAATCCCCTTTTTCCATATTGTAGAAAATATAGAGAAAATCCTCTCCGTTGGGAGCCACCATCCGCTGTTCAAACCGCATGTCTGTTCCGGGAATGTCAAATTTTTTCAACTCTCCGGTCTGCAGATAATAGCCATTGGCAAACATCAGACCGTGATCATCAGGCAGCAGAACGCACGCATGTTCAATCTCATCCACACGCACCACAGTCTCGGTTTTTCCGTTGAAAATGAAATACCTGAAACGGTTTTCCTGATAGGGTTTTATTTTGACCAGAATGATATGGCCGAGGATCGCATACCAGATTTCCGCATCATCGAGCGTCTGATCCGGATTGTCCACCGGTTCCGCATAAATGCCCTGCCCGGAAGCGGTATTATCCTCAATTTTAAAGGTAATATCTCCTCCCACAGCCTCCACAAACACCCGGTCATGCAGGGAAACATGGGGATGTTTGCCGGTGCGGTGCATGTCTCTGGTGGTGCGTTTCCATTCAAAATCATGCTGCGCGGGAAAGCGGATTTCATGCTCGCTGCGGTTGTCCAGATACGTGATGCCATCATCGTACATAAGCCATTTGAATGCCTTGAAATCGGTCGCGGATTTGCCCACACGGAAAATCATATACAGATGCGGAGCGATGACAAGGAATTTGGTGAACCGTGACTGTTTGTAATATTTGTAAAGATTTTTCAGGTCTTCCTCAAAGTGTCCGGAATTCAGCACATCCCATCCCAGTTTCTGAAAACTGCGGTCTTTGTAGTCATACACGGAAAACACATCTGAAATTTCCATTTCGGATTTCAGGCCCAGATGCACATTGTAGCCAAAAAGAAAGCGGGACCCGTTGACGGGAACCATATCCCGCGGAATGCAGTTGTTGCGTGTGGAAATCCGCTCGGTGGCAAGCAGAGTCTGCTCAATTGCCCCGAAGATTTCTTTGCGCGAGGCATTGAGTTTTTCCAGTCGTGACCGGAGTTCCTTTCCATGCGCCAGCAGCCGGGTGCGGATGATTTCATAGGTTCCGCGCTCCAGTACTGGCTCGGATGCGGCATCTTTTTCTGTATTTTCAGCATTTGCGGGATTGTCAGACATGAAAAGCCTCCTCTTTGGGATTTGCGGTGGGAAACATTGCCGGAACGGTTTTGTGGCCGGAAAAAACATTAGACCTCTTTCAAAAGTCATTTCCTCTTGTTTTCAATTCAAAATTATAAATA
>CAZDIU010000280.1:0-7034 GCA_964505535.1 uncultured Desulfobacterales bacterium
ACCATGCGTCTGTTCCGCAAATTCCATCTGGAAGAAGACTGGAAACAGGTCATACTTCGGGTGGCTGATGCACTTCGGGAATTTGCAGAAACAGGGAAGAGTTCTGCATCTCTCCCGGAAACTGGAGCCCAAAGGGAACAGCCGGAACTCATTGACGCGCAAGATGCAAAAGAGAGTCATATCCGGCACCAACTGCAACTGGCCATGCAATGCAGAAAAGAAAACAGTCCGGCAGGTGCGCAGCAGATTTATCAGACACTTTTCAATGAAAATCCCGAACATGCGGCAGTGCTGTATCCGTTCGGCATTTTCTGCCTGCAGAACAGAGACTTTGACCGCGCGCGGCACCTGTTTGAAAAACTGAGTGCTGCAAAACCGGAACTGCCGGATGCGCATCTGAATCTGGGAATTGTGCTTGGATTTCAGGGAAAATATGAAAGCGCGGAAGAAAAAATAAAACACGCGCTTTCCTTGAAACCTGACAATGCAGAAGGCTGGGTTGCCCTGGGCCTTGTGCTTCAGCGGCAGAAAAAAACAGATGAGGCGCTGGAATGCTACCGCAAAGCACTTGCGCTGCGGCAGGATCATGTGGAAGCCCGCATTGGATGCGGGAATATTTTTCTGGAGAAAAAGGATTTTTCCAATGCCCTGCACCAGTATCAGCAGGCTCTGGAATGTAAACCCGGACATCCGGAAGCCGGGAAGGGCGCTGGCATCTGCCTCAAGGAACTGGGCAGATTTGATGACGCGCTGGCCCTTTATCAGCAGATTTTGGACAGGGGATCGGAGGATACGGAATTCATGATCAATATTGCCAATACCCATAAGGCAAAAGGGGATATTGATCAGGCTGTGAGGATTTATCGCAGGTCTCTGGAAAAATTTCCGGATCATGCACGCCTGCACCTGTATCTGGGCATTGCCCTGCTCCTGCAGGGCAATTTCCGGCAGGGATGGCAGGAATATGTCTGGCGCTGGAATGCACCTCCTCTGGCAGCCCAGAAAGACAAATATGCCATGACGCTTTGGGATGGCAGCGCACTGAAGGGAAAAAGCATCCTCCTGCACACAGAGCAGGGGCTGGGCGATTCCATTCACTTTGTCCGATACATTCCCATGGTGAAGGAAAAAGGGGGAAAAATCCTTCTGGAATGTGAGAAAAGCCTGCTGGGGCTGTTTCAGCAGATTCCGGGGATTGATGAGTTCATAATAAAGGGAAATCCGCTTCCCCGGACAGATTTCCATGCCTCCCTGCTGGATCTGCCCTGCATTTTCAAAACAGAACAGCAGGATATTCCCTCGGCTGTTCCCTATCTTGCGGCAGATGGGGAGAAAAGGGAAAAATGGAAACACAGACTCAGAGACATAAAGGAAATGAAGGTGGGGCTGGTATGGGCCGGAAGTCCGGTGCATACCAAGGATCATCTCCGTTCCATTCCCCTGCACCTGCTTGCACCGGTTCTGCGGGTTCCGGGCATCTGTTTTTTCAGTCTGCAGGTCGGGGATCGGTCAGCAGAGCTGAAAGCGCATGAATTCTGCAAAGATGTATTGGATTTTTCTTGGGAACTCAAAGACTTTACCGACACAGCCGCGCTGATGTCCGAACTGGATCTGATTATCAGCACAGACAGCTCTCCTGCCCATCTGGCCGGGGCATTGGGGCTTCCGGTCTGGAATCTCCTGCCCTTTCTTCCGGACTGGCGGTGGATGATGCACCGGGAAGACAGCCCCTGGTATCCCACCATGCGCCTGTTCCGGCAGACAGTGCATGATCAGTGGGAACCGGTGATTGAAAAGATTGCACTGGAACTGAAACACGCAGAAATGAAACGCAGGGGAGTGGACTTGTCAATGCTGAAAGAAGTGGATGATAACCCGGAAAGAGGTAAGAAACGGACATGCAAATGCTGCACTGCTGAGGCATTCTGGTTTGGTTCTGCTGATTTTTCAAAATGCTGCGAAGACAGGCCGGGCAGAAAAATTCTGCCCCTGTCCGACAAATCTGCTGATTATTTCCGCTGCACAGACTGCGGATTCTTATTTACAGATTTTATTGATCACTGGTCTGTGGAACGATTGAAAAAAGAGATATACAATGATGCGTATCTGCTGACCGATCCGGATTTTGTTCAACGCCGTCCGGCTGCCAATGCTGCATTGATTGAGCGTTTTTTCAGTTCCCACAAAAAGGACATAAGCATTCTGGATTACGGCGGAGGGAACGGAGAACTTGCCAAAAGACTGCAAGAGTCCGGATTTGCGGATGTTGTCAGTTTTGATCCCCTGTATGACAAAGAGCCGCAAAAGATGGAAAGAAAATTTGATGTGGTGCTGGCTTTTGAGGTGGTGGAGCATATGCCGGATCAGAGAATTCTGTTTGGGGATATTGGCAGGTATTTGAAAGAGGATGGCATTTTTATCTTCAGCACCCTTCTTCAGCCGGACAATATTGCGGAAATCGGCATGAACTGGTGGTATGCAGGCCCCCGCAACGGTCATGTTTCCCTGCACACCCAAAAGAGTCTTGAGAATCTGACTTCTGCCTATGGTTTTCAGCTTGTTTCCTTTAACCAGAATCTGCATATGGCTTTTGGACGTCTTCCGGATTTTGCCCGGCATCTTTGGGATTACAGCAAATCAGACAGGGGAAAATCTTTATCAGAGGTAAAACAGAATGCCGGACAAAAAAATACTGAGGAATCAATATTGGAAAATATAAAAGAGCATAAGGGAAAAATAACCGGAATGCGGCAGTGCAGACATGGCATGATGCTGTATGTCCGAAGCGATATGTATGTGGGACGGTCATTGGACCTCTATGGAGAATTTTCCGAAGGGGAAACCGAAATCTTCCGCCAACTGATCCGGCCCGGAGATATTGTCATTGAGGCCGGATCCAATATCGGCGCGCACACCGTATATCTGGCAAAAGCCGTTGGCCCCGGCGGATGCGTGCTGGCCTATGAACCCCAGCGGTTTCTCCATCAGATTCTGTGCGCCAATATCGCGCTCAATGAACTGATGAATGTCTATGCCCGTCAGGCCGCGCTGGGGGAAAGTCCGGGAAAAATCACAGTGCCGGTTCCGGATTATGCACAGACAGGAAATTTCGGCGGAATCTCTCTGGGCGGACAGCGCGGGGAGATGGTTGCAGTGGAGACGCTTGATGCCGTAAAACTGCCCCGGGTCCGAATGATCAAAGCAGATGTGGAAGGCATGGAATGCCAGGTGCTGCGGGGCGGGATTCAGACGATTCGGAACCACAGACCTTTTCTTTATGTGGAAAATGACCGGAAAGAAAAATCCGCTGAACTCATCCGCCTTATTGGAGAACTGGGATACCGCATGTGGTGGCATACGCCGAGACTGTTCAACTCTGCGAATTATGCAGGTCGCAGCGAGAATGTGTTTGGAAATATTGTTTCTGTCAATCTCCTGTGCATTCCCAGGGAATTCAGTTCACAGATTGCGGGCCTGCGGGAGGTGACAGGTCCGGAAGACACCTTTTTTTCCGCGAGGGCGTAGTGCTTTGTCAACTTTGAGTTTATGTGCAGAACTATACAGAAAAACCGGATTTTTTGGAAAAATCCGGTTTTTTCCATGTCACAGATTCAATTCCCGCTCCTGTGCATCAAGTCCATTGATAAGTAAGGCAACATAAATTTTCGGATGTAAAATTTTCAGAAAAACCGGATTTTTTGGAAAAATCCGGTTTTTTCCATGTCACAGATTCAATTCCCGCTCCTGTGCATCAAGTCCATTGATAAGTAAGGCAACATAAATTTTCGGATGTAAAATTTTCAGAAAAACCGGATTTTTTGGAAAAATCCGGTTTTTTTATGCCTGAAAACTTTCGGTTGGGTACTTATAAGGAAAGGGAGAAGTGCCAAACGGAAAAATCTGGCAAAAAATGCTGAGTCCCAAAATTTCCGTTTGGTACTTTGGATCAATCCGTTTCGACTGACAAATCAATGGCATTGCCCCTGCCCCTGCGTTCAGAAGGCAAGGGAGCGTTTGCAGGACAATCACAGGCCGCAGCGCTCAAATCCCGCAACTGCCTGCAGCACATAGATGGCTTCGGGCATTCCGATCTGACTGGTGCCGGCCGCACTGATTTTCGTCAAATCAAAAGGAGACGTGACAGTTGCGCCCGCATCCGCACAAATCTGCAGGGCGGCAATGGCATCCGCAAGATCCGCAGAACCGTCTCCGTTCAAATCCCCTTTCACAGGAAAGGAACCCGGATTTCCGCCCCGCACAGCAATCACATACGCGGAGGCTGCACTTCCGGTCATCTGCTTTTTCATGGTATCATATTTTATCGTATATAATGAGTCTGTTCCGTTGCTGAAACTGAAAGCGTAGGCATTGGCAGGTGTTTGCGGAAGTGTGGTGGATGTCCAGTATAGGTCAGAAAATATGTTGGGGAAAAAATTCTGATTTACAGTGGGGGAACTGCTGAGATCAAGAAATGATGCAAGTTCCTTCACACTGGGCAGACGCCAGTCATCATAGCTGGCCCAGGAAAGGGATTCACAGTAGGCCAGTGCCTCTTCCCAGGTCAGGAGCACAGCATTTGTTGTATCTCTCTGCTGCCACATCAGACCGGTTCGCATGTCTGTCACTGTCTGGTCTCCGTTATCAACAAAGAGGGGTTTGTCTGAATGACCGCATCGGACAGCCATTACATGTGCTGCTGTGTTTACCCTGAATGACGTATTGCTTGAACCTGTATTGTACATGAAATACCATGCCTTGCTGGTTGTTATGGCAAATATTTCCGAAGACCAGTAGGAAGTCTGGGCATTGGGAAAATACTCCGGATTGAGGAAAGGTGCACTTCTGCCGTAGTCTGCAATAGATCTCAGTTCTTCCCTGGTGGGCAGACGCCAGTCAGAATAGCCGCCTAATGGAAGTGTTTCACAATATGTTTTTGCATCGTTCCAGTTGGGTTTCTCTGTACTGTTTTCCAATGTTTTCACCTCCCACACCAGCCCGGTTACATTGTCCCTGACCATTGCATGGGGAGTGGGATCTCCTTCTGCCCATATGCTGCCATCTTCATTCAGTTTGGTAAAGGATTGGGGAATAAAATTGTACTGGGCATCCTGACCGTAAAATGCGTCGGTTTCAGCAGCCGGGCAGCCTGTTAGCATTTCCGCAGTGTCGTTATAGCATTTTGTCTGACCGGTGTCCGAAAGCCCTGCTGCCGCAGTGATTCCTGCGGAAAATGCAAGCAGGATGACTGCCGAAATGATGAAAACATGTTTTTTCATTTTTCCTCCTTCTTTTTCCTTAAATTAAAAAGTTAATAAAATTTTATAAGCAAAAAATATGCCAATTGTGATTCACAATTTGACCGGCCACCCGCAATTTTATTTCTTTCCAAACAAAAATGCCTCCGGGAAATTCCCAAAGGCACAATGCTGCTCTGTACATCAATGCATTTGGCAACCCGGCGTTCATAACCTTTCGGCCTTAGAACCGTAGTTTTGCGTCACAGTCTTTCGGCTGTTTTGCCTTTTCATGCCCTGTCTGTGTTCGCCCCCTTATGGACAGCGGTTATAAACAAATTGAAGGTCTTAAAAAAATTAAGATAATAATTTTATCTATATCCTGTCATAAACTTTTTTGGGACAAAAGTCCAGAGGGGATTTTCATTTTTATACACTGTTGCCGGAAAGCATATCGAAGTGGGCACGGGTTCCGGACAGAATTGAAATTCACTTGATGTTTTCTGCCTTCTCACATAAAATGGCCTCCTGTGAGTTGAGCGGCCCCTGTCAAATTTGAATACATCCTGAAATTTTAAGATCAATGCTGTTTCCTTAAGACTCCCCTTCCACCGGGGGAGGGGAACTTTCTGCTTAAGGAAACGGCATTGATTTTAAGATATTGTGTTCAGGGAAAATGGATGTTGACGTTTTTGCTGATGACTTTTTGGGGAATCTGGAGGACAACATGCGCTTTTCAGTTTTGTTTTTTTCTTTTGTTTTTTATGCGGTCTGTGTCTGTGCCGGGGTTCCGGAGGGCAAAATTTCCCCGTCTCTGCAGCATCAGCTTGCAGATTATCCTGCATGGCCCGTGATTGTTCTGGGAAAAACCCAACTGCTTTCCGGCCCCGGAGCGTATCATGAATTCTGCAAAAACAATGCCGGACGCAAACGTTCCGAGCTTCGCAGTGAACTGACTGCCAAACTCAAAACTGTTGCGGAAAAAGAGCAGGCCGAAATTCTCACCTCCCTCGGCTCCCCCCCGAATGCTGTGCAATGCTGGATCGTCAATGCTGTGGGGATTACCCTGACACGCGAGCAGATCCGCAGGGCCGCTGAACTGGATGCCGTCAAATACATCTATGCGGATCGGCAGACGCCCCTGACAAGAAGCAGTGGCGGAACCGTGGCGCATGTGATCCGGCCTGCCGCTTCCGGGCCTTTTTCTCCTTCAAAAAAGACAATTCCTTGGAATGTAAAAGAAATTCATGCTGACAGAGTCTGGAGTGAACTCAAAGTCACGGGAGAAGGTGCAACTGTGGCCATGTTTGATTCAGGAGCGAACTATATCCACCCGGATTTGAAAAACAATACCTGGATCAATGCGGATGAGATTCCCAACAATGGCAAAGATGAGGACGGAAACGGGCTGGCAGATGATTATTACGGCTACAATTTTGCCAAAATGAGCCCTTCGGTCATGGCAGGAGAAAAGGAAGATCATGGCACATGGACATCCGGCATTATCGCAGGGGATGGTTCCGGAGGCATACAGACCGGCATTGCCCCGCGGGCAAAACTCATGCACCTCATTGCCGGAGGCAGTTACTGCAATACTGCTCTGGCATTCCAGTATGCTTTGGAAATGGGTGCGGATGTGATGAACATGAGTTTCAGTTGGCCGGGCATGGGACAGGAAAGGGGGCTGATTCGACTTATCTGTGAGCAGGCCACCTGCGCGGGGCTGGTGATTGTGTCCGGAGCCGGAAATTTCGGCACAGGTTCCCGGACACCTGCGCCCATTCCGGTGCAACTGCGCAT
>CAZDIU010000281.1:0-7027 GCA_964505535.1 uncultured Desulfobacterales bacterium
CAGTGCGCGCATGAGTCACCGGGAACATTACCGAATTTCCACAGTCAATGTAAAAGAAGCGCTGCGCATACGGGTGCTGAAAGAGGAAAGCGGAAATTCGGTAGACATTTCCGCAAAGGTGAAGGAGGTCTCCCTGGCCTTTGGGCAGGCCCATGAAAAAGAGGGAATCCATGTGGTTTTTACCAATGATTCCATCATTGAAATCAATGATTCAGTCAAAACCCTGGGCGGCAACCTGATTCTGGGCATGAGTCTGGTCACACTTCTGCTGTGGTTTACCCTGGGATTCCGCAATGCCATGCTTACGGCAGTGGGCATTCCCTTTGCCTTTATCTGTTCCATTATTATCATGAAAGTGGCCGGGGTGTCTTTGAACACCATCAGTCTGTTCGCGTTTGTGCTGGTTACGGGAATCATGGTGGATGATGCCATTATCATTATGGAAAATGTTTACCGTCATATTCAGATGGGAAAACCGCGCAGGATTGCGGTGGTGGACGGAACAGCCGAAGTGATGCTGCCGGTCATCAGTTCTGCTTTGACCACCATTCTGGCCTTTCTGCCCATGCTGATTATGACCGGCAGCATTGGTGAATTTTTTGCTCAGATTCCCAAAACCGTGACCTACGCGCTGGCTGCATCCCTGCTGGAGGCTTTGTTCATTCTGCCCATTCATATTCTGGACTGGGGGCCGAAACAGGTCCAGGGTCATACTGTCAGGGAAGAGGATGATCCCTTTCACCATTTGAGAAAAGGAGTGTTCGCTCCTTTGTGGAAGGTTTATCATTTTGTGATGCTGCGGCTTCTGCGTCACAAGATACTGACATTTGCAGGCATCACTGCTCTGTTTGTGACATCCATGGCCATTCTGGTGCTGTCCATGACCGGCATCATGCCCCTGATTCAGGTAAAATTTTTTCCCGGCAATTATTTCCGCTACCGTGTGACCATTGCCATGCCCATGGGAACGCCCATTGAAGAGACAGACCGGGTGGTGCGGGATATTTCGGAATTCATCATGTCTTTGGGCACACAGCAGGCACAGTCAGCCGCGGGGGATGCAGGATTTTTTGAGGATCAGGATTATCTGCGCCATTCCGGAAATCACTACGGTCAGATTGTGGTCACGCTTCCGGATGAAAAGATACGGAATTTTCCGGAAAACCCCTCCAATGATCCCATTGCGCATCTGGAATACATGCGCAGACATATCCGGGAGTTTGCAGAAGAAAAATATGCCGGGGGAGAAAAAAAGCCGGATATCAAAGTTTTTGAGGAAAATGACGGGCCGCCCACCGGGAAACCGGTCAATATCCGGGTGACTGCCCTGACTTTGGACGATGCGCTCCATGCTTCGGATGCAATTCTGACCTATATGCGCACAGAAGCGGAACTGGCTGATCTCATTGATTTGGATGATGACCGGCCCGAACCGCAGAATGTGGTAAGATTTACTCCCCGGCAGGAGGCTGTGTCAGAATACGGTCTGGCCCCCGGACAGGTGACGGCCATGACTGCCACAGCCCTGAACGGATACCCGGCAGGGAAGTTCAGAGCGCCGGACGGAGAGGTGGATCTGATGATCCGGCTCTCCAGAGTGTCTGATCAGGCCAATGCACAAGGAACCGGACTTTCTGATCCTGCGGATGTTCTTGGCATTCCTGTGGTGGAACACAGCGCGTCCCCGGTTCTGCTCCGGGATCTGCTGGATGTGGAATACGGAACCGAACCCAATGTGAAACTCCGTTACAAGGGCCGTCCCACCATAACCATCACTGCGGACATCAGACCCGGGTCCCAGCTTTCTGCGGCACGGGTACAGGTGCTGGTAAACCGTTTTTTTGAAAAAAACAGGGACAGTCTCTATGGTTCCGCGATTTCCTTTGGCGGAGAATTTGAATCCACCAGCCGTTCCTACACCTCCCTGACGTTTGCCTTTTTTATCGCTCTGCTGCTGATTTACATGGTGCTGGCTTCCCAGTTCAATGACTATTTTCAGCCGATTATCATTATCACTGCCGTGCCGTTTGCCCTCATTGGTGTGGTCATGGGACTGTTTTTCAGTCAGACCATTTTCACCATCGGCAGTTTCATGGCCATTGTGGGCCTGGCCGGCGTGGCAGTCAATGATTCCCTTATCATGATTGATTTCATGAATGTGCGGGTGCGCAAGGGACGGCCCCTGCGGGATGCGGTCATTGAGGGCTGCGCAGCCCGGATGCGGCCCGTTATTCTTACCACTGTCACAACCATCCTGGGACTGCTGCCCATGGCTGTGGGCTTTCCCAGCAAATCCATTTCCTGGGCGCCCATGGCGACCGCGTTTGTGGCCGGGCTTTCCAGCGCAACTTTGCTGGCCCTGCTGCTGATTCCGGTTCAGTATGAGGCATTTGAGAATTTCAAGGCATTTTTCCGGCGCAGGGGAATGCGCAAACTGAGACGGAAAGTGAGGAAAGAGAGGGAATCCGGGCAGAAACTGTGAAGGACCGGTCAAAGAAAGATGCCTGACTTACTGCAGCAACTCTGATTCCCGCTGATTACAGGAGAAAACATGGAAGATCGCACACAGGAGTATATCAAAACCGCGATACTGGAAGATCCGTTTGAAGCCCAGATTGTATCCGGAATACTGCAGGAGGAGAATATCCCCCATATGGTTGTTTCCTATCACGACACGGCTTATGACGGCCTGTTTCAGGCCCAGAAAGGATGGGGAGAAATACGCGCTCCCAGGGATTATGGAGATCAGATCCTTGAAATACTGGAGGATTACCGATCCCAAATCCCGGAAACATTCCCGGAAGACGCTGACGAATAACCTGAAAAAACACTGACAAAACGGTGAAACATCATGCTGCACAAACGCTTTGTTCTCAGAGAACTGGCCGCATCGCCCCGGCAGTATGCGGTTTTTGTTCTCTGCGTCATGCTCTCCCTTGTCACCATCACGGCACTTAACGGATTCAGCCAAAGTATCCGCAGTTCTCTGCTGCGGGATGCCAGAACCCTGCAGGGCGCTGACGTCATTCTGCGCTCCTCTTTTCCCTTTTCCCCGGCATTGACAGAAAAAGTTGCGGAACTGGAAAAACAGGGAAAAGTCCGGAGTGCAAGGACGTATGAGTTTTATTCGGTCGTGCGCTCTGTGGATGAAACCCGATCCCTGCTAGCGGATGTGAAAATCGCGGACCCTGCTTATCCCTTTTACGGAAACGCGGAACTGGCCTCAGGCCGGGAACTTGGGGAAGTGCTGCGAAGCGGAAATGCGGTTGCGGAACAGAACCTGCTGGATCGTCTGGGGCTGCGTGCGGACGATTCCCTGCGCGCGGGCAGCGCGATTCTCACCATAGCGGATGTGATTGTCAAAGAACCTGATCGGCCTGTGAGTTTTCTTTCCTTCGGCCCCCGGCTTCTGGTCGCGGCTGCGGATATGCAAGCCCTTGATCTGCTGAAAAAAGGCAGCCGTGTCCGCTATGTCATTCTCCTGAAAATCCCCGAAGGTGCAAACCCGGATGAACTGGCTGCGGATTTGCGCAAATCCGCGCTTGCGGATCAGGAAAGGGTGGAAACCTTCAAAGAATCCCAATCGCGGATCAGGCGTTTTTTTGACAATTTTTTCTTTTTTCTGGCACTCATTGCCATTTTCACCTTTCTCTTGGCAGGCATTGGCATTCGCAGCACTGTGAAGGCCATTTTCCGGGAAAAGGAGAAAAGCATTGCCATTATCCGTGCAATGGGCGGGACAGGCAGATTTGTGCTTGTCAATTATATGGTGCTGATCGGCCTGCTTGGAATCACGGGAACACTGATGGGACTGGCAGCGGGATTTGCTTTGCAGCATATGATTCTGCATCTTTTCTCCAATCTTCTGCCCTCAGATATGCGCATTGTTTTTTCATGGCAGACAGCCGGGGAAGGAACAGTTCTGGGCATTCTGGGTGTGGCAGTTTTTGCGTTTCTGCCCCTGCACCGGGTCCGGAATATCCGGCCTGCGGCTGTGTTCCGTCTGGAAAATCCGGCACGGGAAAAAGGAACCGCGTTTTATCTCTCCATTCTGCTTGGACTTGGCTTTTTCATTGCACTGGTGCTGCGCCAGATTGCAGATTGGAAAACCGGGGCCTATGTGCTTCTGGGTCTGGGCGGACTGATTGTGTTCACAACTCTGGCTGTGCGCGCGATTCTGTCCGGGCTGCGGCGCATTCATTTCCGATCCCTGATGCTGCGCCAGTCTGCAAAAGGTCTGTTCCGTCCCGGAAATGCCACCGCGTCTGTCATTGTCACCCTGAGCGCATCCCTTGCCGTGATTTTCTCCATTTACCTGCTGGAGGAAAATCTGGATGCAGCCTTTGTGCGCTCCTATCCGGCAGATGCGCCCAATCTGTTTTTCATTGACATTCAGCCGGATCAGGCCGAAGCTGTGTCAGAACTGCTGGGGATGAAACCGGTTTTTTATCCGGTCATCCGCGCCCGGCTGCTTTCCGTGAACGGAGAAAAAATTGACAGAAATCACGAAACAAAGCGCAGGGGCGACAATATGGCCCGTGCCTTCAATCTTACCTACCGGGATGCGCTTCTGGAAGATGAGATTCTCCTCAAAGGAGAGAGTCTGTTTCAGAAAGACAGGCAGGAACTGCAGGTTTCTGTGCTGGACACGGTCGTGGAAATGAAACCCATGAAGATGGGGGACATTCTGGTTTTCAATATTCAGGGGGTTCCGGTGGAAGCCAGAGTTTCCAGCATCCGGGGCAGAAAGGGGGAATCCGTCAAACCTTTTTTCTATTTTGTCTTTCCGCACAATTCCCTGCTCAAAGACGCTCCCCAGACCATTTTCACGGCCATCCGCGTCCGGCCCGATCAGATCGCGGACACCCAGACCCGTGTGGTTTCCCGTTTTCCCAATATCAGTGTCATTGATGTCACCCAGACCCTTGCCTCTTTTGCAAACATAGCGCACCGGCTTTCCCTGCTGATCCGTTTTTTCACCTTTTTCAGCATTGCCGCAGGGATTCTCATCATTGTCAGTTCGGTTCTTGCGACCCGTTTTGCCCGGATGCAGGAGGCTGTGCATTACAAAATCCTGGGTGCGGGAAACCGCTTTGTGCTTGCAGTGTTCACAATGGAAAATATTCTCATTGGCGGAATCAGCGCATTTCTGGCTTTGCTGATTTCTCACACCGGCACCTGGATCCTCTGCGGAAAATATTTTGACATAAGCTACCGGCCATATATCGTGCAGAGTCTGCTGATGACAGCGGCCACGCTTATTCTGGTGGTGACAGTCGGTTATCTGGCCTCTTTCTCCATTCTGCGGCAGAGACCGGCCGCATTTCTCCGGGAGCAGACAGGGGAATGACCACAGGCCGGAATTTCCAGATGATGTTACGCAGCATCGTCATACCGGCGAAAGCCGGTATCCGGAATTTATTGAAATAACTGGATTCCGGCCTGCGCCGGAATGACAGCGGAATACGATAACTTCCTGATTTTCAATACGGCTGCGCAACATGAGTTTGTGAATCAGAACGCGCAGATTCCGGTATAATTCTCCGGTGTGAAGCGCAGGAGTTCCTCTTTCACCGCTTCGGACACATCCAGCCCTGCAATGAAATCCGCAATGGCTTTCTGCGTGATTTTTTCATTTGTCCGCGTCAGTCCCAGCAGGGCTTCGTAAGGTTTGGGAAATCCCTCTCTCCGCAGCACGGTCTGAATCGCCTCGGCCACCACGGCCCAGTTGTCCTGCAAATCGGCCCGGATTTTTTCCTCATGCAGAATCAGCTTGTCCATGCCCCGGAGCAGGGATTTGAACGCGATCAGGGTATGGGCCAGGGGCACGCCAATGTTCCGGGTGACAGTGGAATCCGTGAGATCCCGCTGGAGTCTGGAAATGGGCAGTTTCGCGGAAAGATGCTCAAGCACTGCATTGGCAATGCCCAGATTGCCCTCGGCATTTTCAAAATCAATGGGATTGACCTTGTGCGGCATGGCCGAGGAGCCGATTTCCCCGGCCCTGATCTTCTGTTTGAAATAATCCATGGAAATATAGGCCCACATATCCCTGGTCAGATCAATGAGGATGGTGTTGATGCGTTTCACATTGTCGCAGAAGGCCGCGAGATTGTCATAATGCTCAATCTGTGTGGTGACGCGGGAGCGTTTCAGGCCCAGAACCCCATTCACCAGCCGGTCGCCGAACGCAACCCAGTCAGTTTCCGGATAGGCCGCATGATGCGCATTGAAATTGCCCGTTGCGCCCCCGAATTTGGCGGAAAAGGGAATGGTTTTCATCAAATCCCGCTGCACAGTCAGCCGCTCCGCGAAAACATAAATCTCTTTTCCCAGACTGGTGGGAGAGGCAGGCTGGCCGTGGGTTCTGGCCAGCATGGGGATCTGTTTCCATTCCTTTGCTTTGTCCGTGAGCACCTCAATCACCTGGTTGAGAGCGGGAAGAATGACCTCATGCCATGCGTCTTTCAGGGAAGCGGGAAGGGCTGTGTTGTTGATGTCCTGTGAGGTCAGACCGAAATGGATGAACTCTCTGAATGCGTCCAGTCCGAGTTCATGGAACACATCTTTGAGAAAATATTCCACGGCCTTTACATCGTGATTGGTGACTTTTTCAATGTCCTTGACTTTCTGCGCGTCCTGCACAGAAAAACGCTGATACACGGCCCGCAGGCTTTCAAAATGCTCCGCGGGAAAATCCTTTAACTGCGGCAGGGGCAGTTGACACAAAGCAATGAAGTATTCCACTTCCGTGATCACCCGGTACCGGATCAGCGCACCTTCGGAAAAATAATCAGCCAGTTTTTCTGCTGCTTTGCGGTAACGCCCGTCCACCGGGGAAACCGCAGACAATGTTGAAATTTCCATTTTTCAGTTCTTTCCTTATGTTCAGAATTGCCACGCATTCTTATTCCGGAGCCTCTATCCATCCCCCGCCCAGCACTTCGTCCTCCCGGTAAAACACAGCGCCCTGCCCAGGTGTGACTGCGGGATGGGGTTCTGCAAAACAGACCCGTGCGCGGCTGCC
>CAZDIU010000282.1:0-6951 GCA_964505535.1 uncultured Desulfobacterales bacterium
GTAAAATGCCCGGAGCATGTCAAAACAATACCGGCTCATGGAATCAGACATGTACAATCTGGTTCCGGCCATTGGCCTGATCAACCAGAAACGCTCTGATCTGGCATACGGAGAGATTCCCGGAGAGAAAAGGGTGTTCGGAAACTGTGATTTTGAGGTGTCAAAGGGGCTTGCGGAGCCGGCTGAGCATATTCGGGGCGATATTGCCCGGATTTATTTTTATATGGATGCCGCATATCCGGGAAGAAATGTCATGTCTGATAAAGAGAGGAAAATGTTTCAGCAATGGGATCAGGCCGATCCGGTGGATCGCTGGGAATGTGAACGAAGCAAAAGGATCGAGCATTTTCAGGGAAATCCCAATGTCTTTGTCCGGGATTCCTGCCGGAAAAGCGGTTTGTGGTAAACCGGTTAAGGAGATTCTATGAAAAAATTTATTGACCTGAGCATCAGCACAGAAGCCAATCTGCCCAGTGATCCGCCCATGATGATTCCCAAAATCGGGTATGCGGGACATGAGGCCGGAGCAGAGCAGATGAAGGATTTTTTTCCGGGTCTGGAAAAGAAACAGCTTCCGGGCGGGCTTGGATGGGCGTTGGAGATGATTGCGCTCACCACCCATTCCGGAACCCATATGGACGCTCCCTGGCATTATCATCCCACAATGGACAAAGGCAAAAAATCCATGACCATTGATGAAATTCCGCTGGAATGGTGTTTCAGTGACGGGGTTGTGCTGGATTTCCGGCATAAGAATGACGGAGAACGGATCACAGCCGATGACATCCGCAGGGAACTGGATCGCATAGATTATGAAATCAAGCCGTTGGACATTGTGCTGATTCAGACCGGTGCGGATGCTGCCTGGGGCAGGCCCGAATATCTGCGCAAAGGAGCGGGAATGGACAGGGAAAGCACGCTGTTTCTTCTGGAAAAGGGGGTGAAAGTGACCGGCATTGACGCGTGGAGCTGGGATCGGCCTCTTCCCTTTCTGGCAAAGGAATTTCAGGAAAAGGGAGATCCGAAAGTGATATGGGAAGCCCATTTTGCAGGCATTGAAATCGGATTCTGCCATATGGAAAAAATGGCAAATCTTTCAGCAATCGGCAAATCCTCCGGATTTACGGTCTGCTGTTTTCCAATCAAAATCAAAGGGGCCAGCGCGGGGTGGGTGAGACCTGTGGCCATTGTATAATTTTTTTGTGCAGCAGAAGATTGTGTTTTTGTTTCCCACAGAGGACACTGAGATTTATTTTTTAAGTTCTGAATTTCGCACAGAAAAGAAACTCTGTGTGACTCTGCGCTTAAAAACAGTCTGACCCATTATCTTTTTTTCTCTGTAAATTGACGAAAGGTTGAAACACATGCAAAAAGCAATTATCACAGCGGCAATTACCGGGGCCATTCACACACCCACCATGTCCCCCCATCTTCCCATCACACCGGATCAGATTGCTGACGAGGCTGTGCGTGCCTGTGAGGCAGGAGCGGCTGCTGTGCATATTCATGCACGGAATCCGGAAAACGGTCTGCCTTCGGCTGATCTGAACCTGTTTGCGGAAATTCTGACAAAAATCAAAACCCGGTGCAATGCTGTGATCTGCATCACCACAGGCGGAGGCCTGGGGCAGACAACAGAGGAAAGAGTCGCGGCTGTCCGGCGCTTCAGCCCGGAACTGGCCTCTCTGAACGCGGGTTCTCTCAATTTCGCTCTTTTCCCTGTGCTGGAGCAGATAAAGGAATTCAAAAACGACTGGGAACCCTTTTATCTGTCCATGAGCGAAGATTTCATCTTTCCCAATACCTTCAAAACCCTGCGGGAGTTCAGCACCTATTTTGCTGAAGAGGGAACCCGTCCGGAATTTGAGATTTATGACGCGGGAATGATCAGCAATCTGGCTTTTCTCATCCAAAGGGGACTGGTGAAGAAACCTGTGTATCTTCAGTTTGTGCTGGGCATTCTGGGCGGAATGCAGCCATCTGTGAGCAATCTGCTTTTTCTGCTCAACAGTGCGAAAGAGCAGATCGGGGATTTCCGCTGGTCCGTGTGCGCTGCGGGAAAACACCAGTTCAACATGTGCACTGCCGCTCTGCTCATGGGCGGAAATGCACGGGTGGGACTGGAGGACAATCTGTATCTGGAAAAAGGCGTAATGGCCAAAAGCAATGCCCAGCAGGTGGCAAAAATCATCCGCATTGCCAAAGAACTGGGCATTGAACCTGCCACACCGGACGAGGCACGGGAGATGCTGGCTTTGAAAGGACTGGACAGGGTGAAATTCTGACGGGAAAGTTTTTCAGTCTTATAAGCAAAGAAGCGGTTTTCAGTCTGCTGCGCCAGCTTCCTTGCTCCGGCCTCTTATAATATCATGAAGATAGCGGATCATATCCTTCATCTGCTCGGCCTGCGCGCTCATTTGCTCGGACGCGCTGGCCGAAATTTCCGCACCTGCTGCATTGCTTCGGATGCTTTGATCAATTTCATGCACAGCGCCTGTGATTTCCTCAATGGCTTTTGTCTGCTCTGCGGACGCGGCCGCAATTTCACGGATCAGATCTTCGGCTTTTCCCGCGATATCTTCCACACCTGAGAAACGCTCATCTGTCTGTTCCACCATCCCTGCCCCATCCTGAATCTGTTTCACGGTTTCTGCAATCATGTCAGCCGTATTTCTGGCTGCTTCGGCAGTGCGCAGGGCAAGCCCCCGCACTTCTTCCGCGACCACACCGAAACCTGCTCCGGCCTCACCGGCTCTGGCTGCCTCAATGGCAGCGTTCAGTGCCAGCAGATTGGTCTGAAAAGCAATCTCATCAATGGTTTTGACAATCCGGAAAGTTTCCTCTCCGGCCTCGGAGATTTTCTGCATGGAACGGGACAGAGTGCTCATGGCCCCAGTTGCATCCCGGACCTCCTGTGCCACATTTTTCATCAGTTTTCCCGCCATATCGGAATGACTGGCATTCTGTCTGCTCATGGAACTTACTTCTGTCAGAGATGCGGATGTTGCCTCAATGGAAACAGCCTGACGGGAAACTGTTTCAGCCAGAGACTGGCTGCTGGCAGCAATCTGCCCGGAGGCAGTGGTGAATTCATCGGCGGTGAGGCGCAGATTGCGGATGATCTCCCGGACAGGCCGGATGGCAACAACCGTAAGACAGAACCAGATGCACCCGGTCAGCAAAAGAACAATGCCCAGTGCGCAGAGCATTTGAATAAGCGCTGTGTGCGCAAGCCGATCATCAATACTGTGGCGGACCTCGGCCATCTGCTTTTGCAGTTTTGTTTCATTTTCCGTCAGGTGGCTCCGAATCAGTTTTTCACTGTAATACAGACGGAGCTTTCCCATGTCTTTCCCCTCATACATTATGCCGCTCTCAAAAAACGAATAATCGTCTGTTGCTGTTTTCTCAGGAAAATCATGTCCGAAAGCAGTTCCGCTGTCTTCTGAATGCCAGAGCGCCAAAAAGCTTCCCTTTCCCGTCTCAATCACCTGCATGGCCTTCACCATCGGTATGTTCATATAGGGATGAAGGCCCTTTTCGGCTCCTTCCCTGTCAATGTTAAAGAGAAAAATGCCGGACAGACCCGCCGCAGTTTCCGCAAGCGCCTTCAGATTCTCCTTCGCGGAAGAGGAATGAAAATCCATCAGTTGTCCAAAAGTTGTCCGGATATTGCGCTCATATTCCTTTTGGATATATTCAAAGTTTTCCCTTTCATATTTCAGCAGCCCCAGACTGGCCAGCAGAAAAGAAAAAAATACAATCAGTCCGCTCCACAGAGACGTTTTGAATGTTATTCCGAAAATTGCTTTTTTTCTGATGATTTGCTTCATAAGTCAATCTCCTTTTCAGGTGTCAGATTGCGGGGGCAGGGGCCTCCGCAGGCTGTCCCACACTGCCTGCGGAACAAATGGGAACACCGGAAACCGGCCCCGGACTCAGTGCGTTGCAATGATGGCCTTTGCCGGGATCAGTCCGGTGGCGCTGGCTGACACAATGTTTCCTGCCACGCCCGGGCCGTCTCCGGCCACATACAGCCCACTGATTTTTGTTTCCAGTTCATTTGTGGTGCTCACCTGTGTGGCAAAGAATTTTATTTCCGGTGCATAGAGCAGGGTTTCATCATTGGAAACACCCGGTATGACATGGTTGAGTTTTTTCAGTCCCTCAATGAGATTGGTGACAATGCGCTCCGGCAGAGCCATGGCAATATCTCCGCACACCACATTGGTCAGGGTCGGTTCAATATAGCCTTTGTTCACACGGTTCCAGGTGCTGCGCCGTCCCCGGATCAAATCTCCAAACCGCTGCAGAATGGGTTTTCCGCCGCCGATAAGAGAGGCCAGGTTTCCAATGGCCTCTCCGTATGCCTGATTGTCTGTGACAGGTTCCGTCAGGATGACTTTGGACAGAAACGCGAAATTGCTGTTTTCCGATTTTCTGTCCCGGTACGCATGTCCGTTCACGCACACAAAACTTCTGTAATTTTCCAGAGAAACATAGCCCCGGTGATTGGTGCAGAAGGTGCGCGTCTGATCGTCATATTTCCGGGTCTGGATGAAAAATGTGGGGTCATAAATAACTTCGCATATGTCTTTGAGGATTTCATTGTGAACCTCCACCCGGACGCCCACTTCAATGCCGCGATGGGTCAGTCCCAGATCATATTTCTGCGCGAGTTTTCCCATCCAGTCTGCACCCACCCGGCCCGGAGCCAGAATGACATTTTCAGCATAATACCGGCCTTTGGAGGTGATTACCCCCTTTATCCGGGATTCTTCTGCAAGAATATCCTCCACTTCCTCGGAAGTCCGGATCATGCCTTTCCGGGAAACAATATAATCGGCCATGTCGGAAATATAGCCGGGCAGGGCATCACTGCCCAGATGCTTCTGTTTGATGATCAGCAGATCAATGCCGTATTTCCTGGCGTTTTTCCGGAAACTTTCCGCTTCCCCATATTCGTGGGATATACCGGCCCGTCCATTCCGAATCTGTTGAATATGTCCTCGGTTTCATCAATCAGAGACTGTGCCTCGGAACGGGACATGAACTGGGTCAGATCTGTTTTTCCCAGCTTGGGAATATAATTGAGTTTTCCGTCCGAAAAAAGTCCGGCTCCGCCCACACCGCAGAGAATATTGCAGGGGGAGCATTTCATGCAGTTGCGGGTTTCGGGAACAGGACATTTGCGTTTCATGGATGCACGCCCTTTTTCAATCACCAGAACGCGCAGATCCGAATGCTCCCGCAGGTAATAGGCCGCAAACAGCCCGGCAGGCCCGCCGCCGACAATAATCACATCATATTTTTGGCATTTCTCTGTATGTGTTTCTGACATAATGACTCCTGAAAGTTTAGGGATTGGGGGGTAGGGATTGGGGATTAAGGGCGGGAACAGGGGAAATATTATTTGTATCCGCCTTTTTTCTGAAATCTGCTACCCAACCACTAACCCCCAGCCCCTAATCCCCATCATCCATACCGGATGGCCTCGGTCGGATTCAGCCGTGCCGCTTTCCGGGACGGATAAATGGTTGCCAAAAAACAGATGAGCAGTGTTCCTGCCACAATCAGCCCCACATCCTGCATTTCCAGACTTACCGGCAGATGGGGGAACAGATAAACCTGGGTGGAAAGTTTGATCAGTTTGTATTTTTTGATCAGAACGCAGATCAGGCTGCCGGAAATCACGCCGAAAAAGGTGCCAATCGCGCCGATGGTCATGCCCTTGAACACAAATATCTTCCGGATGCTCTGATCTGTTGCGCCCATTGTCTTCAGTATGGCAATATCCCTTGTTTTTTCCATTACCATCATAATCAGGGTGCTTGCTATATTGAAGGCCGCAACCAGCACAATCAGGGTCAGGATGATGAACATCACAGTTTTCTGCAGGCGCAGAGCGGAAAAGATGTTCCGGTTCATCCGCATCCAGTCCTGGGCCCAGTAGGGAGTTCCCAGCAGCGTGACAATGTTCCGGGCTGTTTCTGCGGCCTGCCAGATGTCTTTCACCCGCACCTCAATGCCGGAAACCGCGTCCGGCCTTCCCAGAATTTTCTGGGCCTCTCTGAGATGAATATAGGCCAGGGATTTGTCAAATTCATAAAGACCGGATTCATAAATTCCCTTTACCTCAAACCGGTGCATCCCCGGAACCGTTCCTGCGGAGCCTCCGGGCAGGGTCAGGGAAACCTGCCCGCCTTCTATGACTTTCAGTTTCGCTGCCAGTTCTTTGCCCAGAATGATTCCCGGCACATCCAAAGAGGATTCGGCATCACTGTAGACCAGTTTTTTCAGGGATTCTTCCGAAAGGGTGCGAATGACCTTTCCGGCGCTCTCCGGTTCAATGCCCCGCAGGACGGCTCCGGTAATGTCTGACGGCGAGCGCAGCATGACCTGCACATACACATAGGGTGATGCCTCCTCCACGCCCGGAAGCTTTTTCACAGATGCCATCACATGTTCATAATCAGTAAAGGGGCCATAGTGTCGTGAAACCAGCACATGGGCAGTCACGCCCAGCATCCGGGTTCGCAGTTCGGATTCCGCTCCGGACATGACCGCAATGACAACGATCATGACCATAACCCCCACAGCCACTCCGGCTGTGGAGAGCACGGTGATCAGAGAAACAAAGGTATGTTTCTGTTTGGTTCTGAGATATCTTCTGCCAATAAAAAATTCAAAGGACATGCTTTCCTGCTTTCTGTACGGGGAAGCCTTATACCAATTCGCCATTGACTTTATGCAGTTCAGTCATTTTTTTCCCAATGCCCCTGAACTGACACCCCTCCCCTGACCCCAATGCTGTTGCTTTAAGGCTCCCCTCCCTTGAGGGAGGGGCAGGGGGAGGGTGAAAACTGATTGTAATTGCAGGCTGTTATTTTTACCCTTCCCCTGACCCCTCCCACAAGGGGAGGGGAACTTTTTGCTTAAGTCAACAGCATT
>CAZDIU010000283.1:0-6942 GCA_964505535.1 uncultured Desulfobacterales bacterium
GCATGGAAAAACCGGATGCGGATCTGATTGAGGGACTTTCCCCGGCCATCGCGATTGAGCAGAAAACCGCGGGACACAATCCCCGCTCCACTGTGGGAACGGTTACGGAGATTTACGACTATCTCCGGCTGCTTTTTGCCCGCGCGGGCAGGCCCCACTGCCATCAGTGCGGAAAACCCATTGCTTCCCAAAGTCTGGATCAGATTCTCGATCAGATCCTCTCTCTTCCGGAAAAGAGCAGAATACAGATTCTGGCTCCTTTGGTGACGCATCAGAAAGGCACGTTTGAGAAACTCTTTGCCCTGCTCCGCAAAGACGGATTTTCCCGCGTCCGGGTGGATGGGGAAATTCTGGATATTGAAGAGGTGGACAAACTCAGCAAAAACCAGAAGCACAGCATTGATGTGGTCGTGGATCGGCTGATCATCAAAGAGGGCATCCGCAACCGGCTGGCTGATTCTCTGGAACTGGCTCTGTCCAAGTCCGAAGGGCTGGTCTCTGTGGAGGCCGAAGGTCAGGAACCCATTCTTTTCAGTGAGAAATCCGCGTGCATCACCTGCGGCATCAGTTACCCGGAATTTACGCCCGCGAGTTTTTCCTTCAATTCTCCCCAGGGGGCATGTCCCAAATGTGACGGGCTGGGAACAGCCACAGAATTTGATCCGGCTCTGATCATCCCCAACCCGGAACTTTCCCTCAGAGACGGCGCAGTCGCGCCCTGGGCAACCCGGAATTCTGTTTTCTTCTCGGATTTTCTGGAAAGCCTGACCCAGCCCTATGGGGTGGAAATTTACACCCCTTACAAAGATCTGCCGGAAGATTTCAAACAAATCCTTCTTTACGGATCAGGCGACCGGGAACTTACCTTTTATTATGATCACCGGGGCAAAAAGGTCCCGTACCGGAAAGTCTTTGAAGGCGTGATTCCCAATCTGCAGCGCAGGTACATGGAAAGTGATTCTCAGCAGGCCAGAGAGGAAATCCAGCAGTTCATGAATTTCCGTCCCTGTCCGGAATGCGGGGGAAAACGGCTCAATCCGGCTTCCCGTTCCGTGAAAGTCGGAGCCAGAACCATCTGGGAGATTACCGCTCTTTCGGTGCAGAATGCTCTGGATTTTTTCAGGGAACTGGGTCAGATCCTGCGCGGGCAGGAAGCCCTGATTGCAGAAAAGATTCTCAAGGAAATTGCGGAACGGCTGGGATTTCTGGAAAATGTGGGACTGGGGTATCTCACGCTGGATCGCTCGGCCAACACCCTTTCGGGCGGGGAAAGTCAGCGCATCCGTCTGGCCACGCAGATCGGTTCCAAGCTGACCGGTGTGATGTATGTGCTGGATGAACCCAGCATCGGTCTGCACCAGCGGCACAATCAGCGCCTGCTTTCCACCCTGATGCACATGCGTGATCTGGGCAATACTGTTCTGGTGGTGGAGCATGACGAGGACACCATCCGATCTGCGGATCATGTGGTGGATATGGGCCCGGGTGCAGGCATACGGGGCGGAGAGGTGGTATTTTCCGGAACCCCGGAAGAACTGATGAAAAATGAAATTTCCCTGACCGGTCAGTATCTTTCCGGCAGAAAATCCATTCCCATACCGGAAAAACGCAGAACCGGCAATGGAAAACGCCTGATTATCCGGGGAGCCTCGGAAAACAATCTGAAAAATATAGATGCGGAGTTTCCTCTGGGCAGTTTCATCTGCGTAACCGGTGTGTCCGGTTCCGGCAAATCCACACTGGTGCTGGAAACTTTGTACCGGATTCTCTCCCGGCACATCTGGAAAACCCGGACCCCGGCCGGTGGGCATAAGGAAGTGATCGGTCTGGAATATGTGGACAAAGTGGTTCACATTGATCAGTCTCCCATTGGCCGCACACCCCGATCCAATCCCGGAACCTATACGGGCGTGTTCACCCATATCCGTGATCTGTTTGCCCAGACAGCCGAGGCCCGGATGCGGGGCTACAAACCCGGACGCTTCAGTTTCAATGTCAAGGGCGGACGCTGCGAGGCATGTGCCGGAGACGGCATTCTCAAAATTGAAATGCACTTTCTGCCGGATGTGTATGTTCCCTGTGATGTGTGCAAGGGCAAACGCTATAACCGGGAAACTTTGGAAGTCCGGTACAAGGGGAAAAACATAGCGGAGGTGCTGGACATGACCGTAAACCAGGCCATGGAGTTTTTCCAAAACATCCCCAATATCCGCAGCAAGCTGGAAACCCTCGCGGAAGTGGGCATCGGCTATATCCGCATTGGTCAGTCTGCGACCACTCTTTCCGGCGGAGAAGCCCAGCGCGTGAAACTGTCACGGGAACTGAGCAAACGGGCCACGGGCAAAACCGTGTATATTCTGGATGAACCCACGACCGGTCTGCATATGGAGGATATCAGCAAACTCCTGCCGGTGCTCAGCCGCCTGACCGGCATGGGCAATACCGTGATTGTGATTGAGCATAATCTGGACGTGATCAAATCTGCGGATTATCTCATTGATCTGGGGCCTGAAGGCGGTGAGGATGGCGGCAGAATCATTGCCTGCGGCACGCCGGAAGAGGTTGCGGAAACGGAATACTCCCATACCGGTTTCTTTCTGCGCAGGATACTGGGAAAGGAATCGAAATAAGATGAACACATCTTGCGCACCGCTGTCATGCTGATGAAACCCGGTATCCGGAAGCCCCTGAAATTACCGGATTCCGGATTTCATCGGAATGACAATGCGCTTTGCCATGAATGCCATCCCTTCATCTGTTTGCATAAATCATAAGGACAGCCATCATGTTTGACGGTATCAACCGAAAGATAGCCCCTTTGTTTGTTCTGCTGCTGCTTTCCGCAGTACTGACAGGCAGTTTCACGCTGGTTCAGACAGATCGTCAGAGGAAAATGTACCGGAAAAGTCTTGAAAAAATCCGGCAGATATGCGCTGAACTGGAAAAAACAGGGGATTCTCTCAGGCAGAAAACGGAGATGACAGACAAAACTTCTCATGATGCAGCCAAAGAGATTGCCGCTGCTGTGGAAAAGATCCGTGAACATTCCCAATGGATGTATGCCTCAGATCCCCTGCGCAAAATCAACACCGCTGTTTATGCCGGTCTTGCCATCAGTCTGATGCTTACCCTTGTTTCCCTGCTGATTGTTGAGAGGACGGTGAGCAGACGGATACGCAGAGCTGTCAAAGGGCTTTGGGATGCCTCACAGGAGGTAAGCCCGGTATCCTTCAGTGTGTCCTCTGTGAGTCAGGCTGTCGCAGACGGAACCGCGGATCAGAAGGAATTTTTGGACAAATCTGTGGCCTGTCTTGAACAGATTACAATTATGACCGGGGAAAACGCCGCGCGTGTGAAAAAAGTGGATGCCATTTTGCGGCAAAATTCCCAGGCAGCGGATCAGGCAGCAGACTCCATGAAGGAACTGGCCGGACTGATGGAAAAAATTTCCAGGGAAAGCCTGTCTGCATCCAGAATCATCCAGTTCATTGATGACGTGGCATTTCAGACCAGTCTGCTTGCCCTGAATGCTGCTGTGGAGGCTGCCAGAGCCGGGAAGGCCGGTGCGGGATTTTCGGTTGTGGCCGGGGAAGTCCGGTCCCTGGCGCTGCGCACAGCAGGCGCGGCAAAGGAAATAGCCGCTCTGACAGAAAACATGGGACAGACAGTGAGCCGGGGCACAGATCAGTTCCGCAGAACAGACAAAGAGGTCAGGGAAGTGGTGGCCGACATTTCTGTTATACGGGAAACGTTTGGTCAGATTTCAATGGTTTCCGGTCAGCGCCAGCAGCGGATTGAAGAAGTGCATGACATGCTTGTCCGACTCAGCCAACTGACCCGCAATAATGCAAAAGAGGCTGAGCGCTCGGCCTCGGCTTCAGTGGTCATGAGCAGCCTCGCGGAGCGCCTGAAAAACCATATAGCAGAACTGAAACCTCTTGCAGGCAGTTGCAGGACAGCGGATATGCAGAGGAAGACTCTGGACAAACGGGAACTGTCTCCGGGACAGTTCCTGATTCGCCAGGGAGAGTATTCCCAGGAGGCATATATCATTGACAAAGGGGAATTTGACATCTTTCTCAATGAAAATCCGGATCGGGTTGTCGCGAGTCTGAAAGCCGGTGATATTGTAGGAGAAATTGCGCTGGTCAAAGATGTGAAGCGCACAGCCAATGTGGTGGCCCGGACCCACGCGCAGGTCACAGTGCTGCACAAAAACAGTTTTATGAAAATGTTCCGGGAGCAGAAGGATCTGAACCAGTCTGTCCTCAACATGATCAAAAGACGGCTGGAGGAGCTGAACTGACCCGCTTTATGCAGCATCAGTCAATAATCTTTTATCTTTGCGAAGGATTTTGCCATGCGGACAGCGATTGTCGGTGCAGGTGCAATGGGGTCTCTGTTCGGAGCCATGCTGGCTCCGGTTTCAGAACTTTGTCTTATTGATCCCTATGAAGAGCATGTAAAAAAAATCTGCGGTGAGGGGCTTACGGTGGAGCGTTCAGACGGATCTGCCGAAAAACACAGACTGACTGCCACAACCGATCCGTCAGCAGTCAAACCGGGCATTGATCTGGCCATTATCTTCACCAAATCCCGCAGAACTGCCGAGGCAGCGCGGACAGCGAAATCTCTTCTCAGTGAAAATGGCCTGGTTCTGACCCTGCAGAACGGCATTGGCAATGCGGAAATCATCGCAGATATTGTGGGAGAAAAACAGACCCTTGCAGGTGTCACATCCCACGGCGGAACCCTGCTTGGGCCCGGACATGTGCGTCATGCAGGCACAGGGCCGACCTGTATCAGCGCATTTTCCCCGAACACCCTGTCTGCGGAACCTGTGATCCGGCTGTTTCAGAAAGCCGGTATTGATGTGCATCTTTCTGACGATCTCCAAACCCTTGTGTGGGGCAAACTCATCATCAATGCAGGAATCAACGCGCTGGCTGCCATCCTGCGGGTTCCCAATGGTGTGCTGGGATTGAAACCCGAATGTGAAAAAATCATGTCTGCTTCTGTGAGTGAAGCTGTGGCTGTTGCCAATGCCCTGAAGATCCGCCTGCCCTATGACAATCCTCTTGCAGTGGTGAAATCTGTGTGCGAAAAAACAGGGCCAAACCGGGCCAGTATGCTGCAGGACATTCTGCGGGGAGCGGATACCGAGATCAATGTCATCAACCGTGCCATTGTGCGCAGAGGGGAAGAACTGGGAATTCCCGTGCCATGCAACCGCTTTCTGTCTGAAATCATCGAAGCGCTGGAGGCAACCGCTGCGGAAAGGCTGGACTGATTTTTATTTCAAAATGGACTTTATGCCCCAACTTTCCACAGTTTTTTTCATAATCGTTTGATTTAATTTGAACAAAATTTTGAAATTTATGACACTGAAAATTTTCATCTGAATCATATCAAACAGTTAAGGGAGGTGAAAATTGCTGATATACCGGTTTTGAGGTGTCAGGTTTCAGTCCTGACCGCATACTGACACCTGCAGCCTGAACCGTCCGGCATTTTAAAAAGTTTCACCTCCCTAAGCAGAGCTGCCGAAAAGTGGGTTATGCAACTCATAAACAGCAAAACATACTGGATCAGGA
Organism: uncultured Desulfobacterales bacterium; assembly: GCA_964505535.1. Lineage (GTDB taxonomy): Bacteria > Desulfobacterota > Desulfobacteria > Desulfobacterales > Desulfococcaceae > JAABRU01. The sequence goes on from CAZDIU010000283.1 coordinate 5,595, forward strand.
GAATTTCAGGGAGACGGATTCTGACAGTTGCAACTGTTTCAGGAAAAAAAACGCCAAATGTTTTATCCGTCAAGACGGAGTCCGAAGTCTTATCAGTTTGTTCCGCTCTTTGGTATTTGAACAGCGTTTTTCCCGGCATTGGGTTCATCAGTTTTCACTTGATATTTTTCTGAGAATATCGGAAAATTCAGTTGTTCGGAAGTTCTCCGGGTGCAGAAAGAGGAATCGGTCAGAAAAATTGTTTTGTGCCGGAGCGGCCGGCACCGGTTCTGCAGGTCTGAAGGGAACGGAGAATCAAGGGGCTGTGATTTTCAACCTGCTGTCAGGGAAGAGAGCCAGAAAAGGAGAAAAATATCATGAAATCCTGTTTTTCACTGGCAGTCATCATTGTGATCTGTCTGTCTTTTGCTGACATGGCATCAGCAGCGGATGAAGCACAGGCAAAAAAAACAGTGATTGTCTGCTCCACCACCCAGATTGCAGATTTTGCCCGTCAGGTGGCCGGAGACCGGTGTGAGGTGAAATCCATTCTGGCCCCCGGAGCCGATCCCCACACCTATATGCCCACGCCAAAAGATGTGCAGGCTGTTATGTCCGCAGATATGACCCTGCAGAACGGACTTCATCTGGAAGGCAAGAACTGGATGGCCACACTGGCCAGGGATGCGGGAAAGCCTCTGATTACCTGCACGGAAGGAATAAATCCCATTGAATTTGAAAATTCCGGGGAGAAAATCGCTGATCCCCATGCCTGGTTTTCCCCACGGAATGCAGCCGTATACGTAAACAATATCCTGAAAGCTTTGATCAAAGCCGATCCTTCGGGCAGAATCCGGTATGAAGCCGGAGGCAAACTCTTTCTGCAGCAGCTTCGTGTGCTGGACGCGTGGATACGGGAGCAGGTCAGCCGCATTTCCCCAGCCCGCCGTGTGCTGGTGACAAGTCATGATGCGTTCAATTATTTCTGCCGGGAATACCGCTTCAACGCGGATCATGGGTATCTCAGTCTTGCACCTGTGGGATGGTCAACCGGCAGCGAGGTCGGGGCAGGCATGACTCCGGAACGGAGAAAAACAGTGACAGATTCCATCCGCAGTTACAAAACTCCTGCCGTATTTGTGGAAACCAGCGTCAACCCCAAACTGATACGGGAGATTGCACAGGATGCAGGCATTCGGGTGGGAGGGCAGTTGTATTCTGATTCCATGGGCGAAAGAGGAAGCGCGGGCGAAACCTATATCGGGATGATGCGGGAAAATACCCTGACCATTCTGGAGGCTCTGGGTGAATCCCTTTAAGGGACTCGGAACTTCCCAATATACCGTTTTTGATTAAAGATTAACTTTAT
>CAZDIU010000284.1:0-6921 GCA_964505535.1 uncultured Desulfobacterales bacterium
CCACAGCCGTTTTTTCTTTTTTCTGTAAACAATCAGTTCCGACATGTGACTGACCACTGCATACGCGGTTTCCCGGTCCGCATCCAGCTGTTCGATGACCTCCAGCTTTTTCTTCAGCATGGCCAGTTTCTGCTTGAGTTCCTCTACCTCTTCTGCAATTTTCTTATACCGTACTATCTCTTTTTTGGTATAATCTATCTGGGTTACCAGTGCCCCGATTTCCCTGTTCAGTTTTGAGTTGTACCAAATCAGAGCAACCGCGACGATCAGCACAATCAGAAGAAAAACAGAAACCTGCTGGATGACATTTTCTCTTTTCTTTGCTTTGACATAGGGTAAAAGGTTAATCCGTATCATTTGTCATTCACCCTTCTCATGGCAAGCCCCATGGCAATGGCAGCCTGGGGGGCAATTTTTTCCAGATAGGAATCATCGAAACTGCTGTCAACCGAAAATTTGTTGAAAGGATTCATCATTTCAACCTCGGAAGAGGTTTCGACCCCCAGAAGCTGGCGGAATTTTTTAATGTTGGCCCCTCCTCCGCTTAAAACAATTTTCCGGATCTGATCATTGGGATAGGTGGAATAGAAAAAATCCAGGGCTCTGCGTATTTCCGTGCACCAGTCCGTAACCACGGACGTGACAATGTCCACCAGTTCCTTTGAGGAAATTTTGTCGCTTTTTTCCGTATTATAAAGTTCTTCAGCCTCCTCGAGGCTGCATCCTGCCAGAGAAACGATTTTGGAACTGATCTGATGGCATCCCAGGGAAACATCCCGCATGAATACGGAATATGTGCCTTTCAGAATATTCAGGGTTGTCTTGTTGGCCCCGATATCAATGAGGGCCACATTCTCCCCCTCGGTATCATAATTGGCCTCATAAATATTCTGCAAAGCGAACGCATCCACATCCATGATACAGGGATTCAGGCCGGCCATCTGCACCAGATTCACGTAATCATTGACAATTTCCTTTTTGGCCGCCACCAGCACCACATCCATATGATTCGGATTTTCCGCATTTTCACCAAGTATCTGGAAGTCAAGATTCACATCATTGATATCAAATGGAATATACTGCTCAGCCTCAAACTGTATGGTCTCCCGCAACTGGTTTTCCTCCATGGTCTGAATGCTGATATTCTTCACAATCACAGAATATCCGCCCACAGAGATGGCCGCATTGGTCTCCTTGATTTTGTTTGCCCTGAACAACTGCCGGATGGCTTCGGCAACTCCTTCGGGATTCCGTATGGAACCGTCCTCGATCAGTCCCGGGGAGATATCCATCATGCCGAATTTTTTCAGAACCCATCTCTTTTTCTTTTCCTCTGCCTCGGCCACCTTTATTGTCCGGGAACCGATATCCAGACCGACCGACTGTATTTTTTTCCCGAATATCATAGATTGTTCACCTTTCCGGCAGCATGAGCATCATTATCCCCATACCGGCCTTCTGTCCTGTCAGAAACCGGGAGAGTGCACAAAAAAACAGGTTCATACGGATTTCTGTTGAAATGACAGACAATATGCTTTAAAATCAGCATAAGAATCACCACAGTGCGGTTTATTATCCAAAATAAAGCGGATATATGTGTTTCGGTACCGAATCCGGCAAAAGACAGAAATACAGACAGCGATAATTTATCAGGATTCATATCGCAGTGTCAACGAAAATAAATCATTCCTGATAATTTTCAGACAGAGGACTTTCTTTCTATTAACCGGAATGCTTTCAGAATTCAATAGGGATCATGTGTATTTCCCGGTAGGAAATTCCTTCTTTTGCCAATTGCAGGCTGAAGGCGGAATCTGAATGGGGGCTGTAAAGATTATAGCAGAACCCAATTAACTGTTTTTTATTTCTTTATATCCTGGAACACAGAAAACTGCCCGTTTTCTTTACCAATCGTCAAGGATGTCCTTCACTTCCGCAGGAAATGCGGATCCGGAGGTTAAGTGGGCTGTCAAATAAATTCTTTGCATTTGTGTTCAGGTGTCAGAGAACAGACACTGAAACCGGAAACCGGTCTGTCAGAAATTTTCAACTCCTTAAATGTGAAAGAACTTTTTTGACAGACCATCAAGTAACCATCCGGAAATTTTCATGTACAGCAACAAAACAGATTTTTGGGAAACATTTCTGTCTGATAATATCCGGGGTTGGCTGCCTGGTTTGATGCATATGGGGTTCAGCATTCAGGGCATGGCAGACACGCTTTTTCCGACCCGCAGAACCCATACCCCGTCCCCTGAACCCTGAAACGCGGGTGAGTGTGCTCCGGATGGATCCGTCTATGCCTTCTTTCACTGTGGAAGAAAAAGTCAAACCGTTCCGGCTGGTAAAGTATTTCACCTTTACCAGTCTGATCGTCATTTTTCTGGGAACCATTGTTCTGTGTTTCCTCAACATTCACTGGGCCAGAACCCTGCAGTTCAAAAAAAGCGGGGATTATGCGCTGCTGCTGGCTGAGAATCTCAACCACCAGATTTATACCCAGTTCCAGATACCGGTATATTACATTTTCGGGAAAATCCAGCTCCGGAACAAAAAACAGTTTGAACTCATGGACCGGATTGTGCGAAGCACCCTTCACAGCTTCCGGATTGACAGGGTCAACCTCTACGACGTGAAGGACAATGTCATTTCCTACAGTTTTGATCCGGATCTGGTGGGAAAAAGGGATATGGGCGGAGAAGGATACCGCAATGCGGTTGAGGGAAAAGTTTCCACAAGACTGGTGCAGAACGGAAACTTCTGGGAGATACTGCTGGGGTTTCCAAAAGAAATCAAGGTGATCACCTTTGCACCGCTCCGGGAGGCCCGTCCCCTGACCCGGATTTCCGGAAAAGTGCTGGGTGTGGTGGAAATCGTACAGGATCTGTCCGAAGACAATCAGAGCATTTTCCGGTTCCAGATACGGGTCATCATCACCTGCGCACTGGTCATGAGTCTTCTGCTGGTGATTCTCATTTTTGTGGTCAAACGGGGGGAGGGAATTATCCACCGGCGCACCATGGAAAGGATGCATCTCCGTGAACAGTTGAACCGGGCCGAGCATCTTTCCTCTCTTGGGGAGATGGTGGCCGGGATTTCCCATGAAATCAGGAATCCTCTGGGTATTATCCGAAGCTCGGCAGAACTGCTGAAAAAGAAAATGATCCAGTGCGGTCAGCCGAATTCGATTGCGGATATCATTGTGGAGGAAGCCGGTCGTCTCAACAATATTATTACTGATTTTCTGACCTGCGCGAAACCCTGCTCCCCGAACCGTGTTCCCTGCCGGGTGGAGGAGGTGATCGGAAAAAATCTCACCTTTCTGTCACCGCAGATCGGAGAGAGCGGCTATCAGATTCATGTGCAGCATGAAAATGAAATTCCTGAAATTATGGGTGATCCGGATATGCTGTATCAGGCTTTTCTGAATATCCTGATCAATGCCATGCAGTCCATGCCGGGCGGAGGGGAAATCCAGATTCTGCTGAGTGCAGGCCCTGAGGTACTGACCGTAAGTTTCAAAGACAAAGGGCAGGGAATTCCGGAAGACATTCTGGAAAAAATATGGAATCCTTTTTTTACCACCAAAGAGACCGGAACCGGGCTGGGGCTGGGCATTGTGAAAAATATCATAGAAGCCCACAAAGGGCGGATCCGGATTGAAAACCGCCCTGTATACGGAGCCCAGGTCATCATTGAGTTGCCTGTGAATGCGGAGTGATGTATGGAAAATATCCTGATTGTGGATGATGAAAAAAATTATACTCTTATTCTGAGCGCTGTTCTGGAGGAGGAGGGATTCGGGACCCTCACAGCCAACAGCGGTCAGAAGGCCATGGAGATTCTCCGAGATTCGGATGTGGATCTGGTGCTTACAGACATGAAAATGCCCGGAATGGACGGGATTGAACTGTTGGAAAACATAAGGGAAAAATATCCTGAACTCCCGGTCATCATGATGACAGCTTACGGAACCGTGGAAAAAGCTGTGGATGCCATGCAGAAGGGAGCCTGCAACTATATTCTCAAACCCTTTGAAAATGAAAGCCTGGTGGTTCATGTCCGCAAGGCTGTGGAAATGTACCGCATGGTCAAAGAGAACCGGCGTCTGAAAGACAGCATGGAATCCCGTTACAGCTTCGGCAATATCATTGGAAAAAGCAAAGCCATGCAGGATGTGTTCGGGATGATCCGAAAGCTGGCCCCCGCAGGCGCAACGGTTCTGATTGAGGGTGAAAACGGGACAGGCAAGGAACTGGTCGCAAAATCCATCCATTACAACAGTCCCCGGCGGGATGCCCCCTTTATTGCCGTCAACTGTGCCGCTCTTTCCGAATCTCTGCTGGAAAGCGAGCTGTTCGGTCATGAAAAAGGGGCGTTTACAGGTGCGGCCTCCATGAAAAAAGGGCGTTTTGAACTCGCGGACGGGGGAACTCTTTTCCTGGATGAAATCGGTGAACTGTCACCCAATCTGCAGGTCAAACTGCTGCGCGTGCTGCAGGAAAGGGTGTTTGAACGGGTCGGAGGAACCCGGCCCATATCCGTGGATATCCGGGTGCTGGCCGCAACCAATAAGACCCTGAAGGAGGAAGTGGAAAAAAAACACTTCCGGGAGGATCTGTATTACCGGCTCAATGTGCTGCACATCGTCATGCCTCCTTTGCGGAATCGCACAGAAGATATCCGTCTGCTTACAGAACACTTTATGAAAAAATACGCACCTGAGCGCAAATCCGACATTCCCATCAAAGGTTTTGATCAGGAAGCGGAAAGGCTGTTTTATGAATATCCCTGGCCCGGCAATGTCCGGGAACTGGAAAACATCATTGAACGGGTGATGATTCTCTGTCCGGGAGACATTATCCGGGTGTCTGATCTGCCCAAAGATTTCAAGGCAAACGCGGGCAATATGCTGCAGATTGACACCATCCCCGCGGACGCAACCCTGTCTGAAACCCTGGTGCAGGTGGAAAAGGACATGATCCGCCGGGCCATGCGGATGTCAGACAATATCCAGTCCCATGCGGCCAAACTTCTGGGCATCGGCAAAAGCGGACTGAATCAGAAAATAAAAAAATACAGACTGGATCAGGATCAGCATCCGGAGAAATGAACAGTCTGCTGATTTATCCGCAGACTGTTCACCTGTTCAGCTTTTTTCCGCCGCCGCTCCCGGCACTTTTTCCCTCACCAGATCCGCATACAGGGAATCCGGATAATCAGCAAGCAGTTTCTGGTAGGATTTCAAACTTTTTTCTTTATCTCCCGTTTTTTCGTACAGCATCCCCAGCCGGAATGCAGCCTCGGATTTCATGAGCGGGTCCGGTCCGGAAGCAATTCTCTCAAAATATCCGATGGCCGCTGCATAATCCTCTTTTCCCTCACAGGCAAATCCCAGCCCGGCCAATATCAGATTTTTCAAAGAGGGGGTATCCCCGAAATCTTTCAGCGCGTTCTGATACAGTTCAAGGGCTTTTTCATATTTTCCCGCGTCACAGGCCATATTGGCAAAGGTGATGCGCGCCATCTGAGACCCTTTTCTTCCGGAATATCTGTCAAACATTTCCAGAAAATCCTTTTCCACGGCCAGATATGCCTTTTCCGGCCCGTCCTTTTCCATGACTTCGTTGTAGCGGGTTACACCCTGATTGAGCATGGCAAAGGCATTGTCTTCCGCCCTGTTTGAGAAATAACTGACAAGCCCCGTGATAACCAGCAGCGCGAACAGCACAGCCAGACCGCTGATAAATTTTACCCTGTGGCGGAGCATGTATCCCATCATTTTCTGGGAAAATGTAAGAAACTCATCCGGTTCCTTCAGCAACTGTTTCCTTGTGATTTTTTTGGCCATTTTTTTCTCCGTTTTGTTTAAAAGTTATAAGGGCCTGTATGAAAATAAGCTGTCACAAACCCCAAGGGTTTTGAAAACCCTCAGGGTTTCCGGGCAGTAAAACTGTACAGGTTATTTTTTTACAGACCCTAAGTTGAAACTCGCACATTCCAGATTCCTGCATCAATGCCGTTAAGACAGGCAGCCGAATAAGGAGCGCAGCACTCCATTTTTTCACACCCCTGCCTGCTTTCAAAAACGCATCTGCAAAATCAGGAACGCTGATTAAAAAAACTGGACGACCACCTGTGCAGGGGAAGTCATAAAAATTCCTGAGAGCGTGTTTGAAACGTCTGTTCCCCCCTTTTGCAAAGGGGCGGAAGGATTTTTTCCCAACTGCCCGAAAATCCCCCTTAATCCCCCTTTAAAAAAGGGGGAAAACGGTCTGCGGCGTAACATCAGTGATTAATGTAACAGCATTGGAGCAGCAGCACCCGGTAACGAGTTTGCAATAAGCCGGATAACACCTTCATATGCTGAAGTGATTTCTGATTCTTTCCCAGCCGTCTTCCGGAATTTTTGCACCCATAACCCGGCATACCTCATATCCGCACCATGCGCCCAGTTCTCCGGCCTGCTCAGGGGAATAACCGTTTGCCAAGCCGTAGAGAAATCCCGATGCCCACAAATCTCCCGCGCCTGTGGTATCCACAATGGGAGCGCCGTGCAGTGCGCTGATTTTTACGGTCTGTCCTTTGCAGAAGACAAGACTGCCCCGCTCGCCGATCTTGAGGACTGAAATTTCAGATTTTTCCGACAGGGCTTTCAGTGCCTTTTCCTCATCCGCACAGCCGGTGAAGGCCCTGGCCTCATCCTCATTCGCGATGAGAATATCCACATATTCCTTTGCCAGATCATCAAGAAAATCCTTTGACTGATCCACCACTGTAAAACTTGCCAGATCCAGGGAGATGCTTGCGCCTGCACGTTTGGCTGCTTTCAGAGCGGCTGTGATCAGTTCTTTGTTGAACAGCAGATAGCCCTCCACATGCACAATGGCCGCTCCCTCAAAGCATTTTTCGGAAATTTCC
>CAZDIU010000285.1:0-6920 GCA_964505535.1 uncultured Desulfobacterales bacterium
GAGCGTTTCCACAGTATTGTCCCTTGCTGCCGGTGCTGCCAGCCGGTATTCATCTCCCGCGCTGATTTTGAAATAACCGGAAGCCGCATCAACCGGGGATGAGAATACAATATAACCGGCTGTTTCCGGGAACAGATCGCTCACCCGGATTTCTTTGCGTCCATTGGGCGGCACAACCTGCACAGCAATATCTGAAACAGGCGTTCCCTCAGGGCTGAATGCCTGCAGGGTTCCCCACATCTCATCTGATCCGGTGTTGATCAGGCAGATTTCCGTATTCCATATGCCGGTGCTGAGAACCAGAGGAAACCAGAGTCTCGGAGCCAGTCCGGCAAAACTGCCCAGGGTTTCAATCGCAGCTTTGGTGATGACAACCGGTTCTTCCGGCACATCCTCAAAGCCCTGATAGGCCGTATCTGTGGTGGAAACGCTTTTGATGGCATCCACTGTCTCAGTTCCGGAAATCACTCTGCCGAAAACCGCATATCCCCATTTCTCATTAGCGGTTTTGTCAACATGGTTCAGGAATGCGTTGTCTTTCACATTGATAAAAAACTGGGAAGTGGCTGAATGCGGATCGGATGTGCGGGCCATTGCAATGGTATAAGCATCATTGGACAGCCCATTGTCCGCTTCATTCTGAATGGGATCAAACAGGGGCGCTTTCCTGCCGACCCAGGGATTGGACGGATTGTCACAGAATGCCGCGGAAAAACCGCCGCCCTGAATCATGAAATTGTCAATGACGCGGTGAAATACTGTCGAACCGTTTCCATCTGCGCCGTCATAAAAGCCAAGTGCGGTGTAAAGAAGGAAATTCGTCACTGTAATCGGGGCCCTGTCCTCATACAGTTCAAGGGTGATATTCCCTTTGTCTGTTTCCAGCCGCACCACAGGATGCCCGTCCGCGGCCCATGCCGCACAGGGAAAAAGGACAGCCAGAAGGCAGAAACACACCAGAATCTGCCGCATGTTCACTTTCAGATTTTTTCGCATGATTTTCTCCGAAAAGAGTTTGTGTTTGTATTGAAAAAAATGTCACCGGCACAAAGCAGTGACAAATGACATTCAAACCGTATTGCAGGGACTCTGATTCATCATCGGTCTGCACACCAAAAATTGGCACCGGATCAACTCTGCTGATGCTTTTCCCTCAGGGACAGGTTTGAAACCTGCTCCTGTTTTTTTCAGACAGAAAGATGAGCCTCTGCCAAAAAATCACTGACGAAGCATCCATATGATTACAGGAAAGGTCAGCACCAATACCAGAATCAGGATTCCGGGAAGGCTGCCATAAGGTTTGTACCAGGGTTCGCCTCTGCGCCGTGATTTGCGGACTTCTGAGAGAAACCAGTTTCCGATAATTGAGGCCGCGATCAAAGCTGAAACCATTTTCAGAATCTGCAACATTTTTCACCCACTCCTTTTTTAAAAAACAGACTGTTATATGAGCACACTGTTATTCGGGGAAAATCAGGGAAGGCCGGAAACACTGCCCCCTCATCCCCTTCTCAGCAGAAGCATATCCAAAATTCAGGCTGATGGTGTGCTGCTGACACATTGGCTGACTGTTCATCTTCATCTGTGACTGTAACACACAGCTTTTCAGGCGGGAAAAGCATGTAGCAGATTTTTTATGGATATGGCAAGAGGATTTGTTGAAAAACAGGAGGGGATTCAGTTTTCTGTTTTGGATTCTTTCAACTGTTCGAGACAGCGCATCAGGCATTTCCGGCAGTTTTCAGCAGTTTTTCCCTCTTCGCAGTAATGGCCGAAACCTTTGATCCATTCCACTCCCCCTCTGGGGCAGATTTCCACAAATTCCACAAAATGGATCAGTCTTTCCAGAATATCGGGTGAAATGGTGTGCTCCATTTTGCACGCGGTTTCCTCGGCTTCGCTTTCCTCCGCACACAGGATGCGGATGAAAAAATCCTTCAGGGCCTTGTGGCGCCGCACGACACTTCTGGCATGTGCCTTTCCTTTGTCTGTCAGCGTAATCAGATCATAGGGAGCATAATTGATCAAACCCTTTTCCGACAGGGAGCGAAGCGCACCTGTAACAGAAGAATTGTTGACATTGAGTCTGTCTGCTATGTCTTTGGCCCTGGCAGCCTGTTTTTTTTCTGCAATATGGAATATGGCTTCCAAGTAGTCTTCCATGCTTGAACTGAGCTGTTCCGAAACTGTCATCAGATGCCTCCCCGGAATAAAGCAGTTGTCCTTGTATGTTTGCTTTTTTCAATTTTATATATATCCAAAAATAATACGGTCTGCCGAATATTCTGTCAACCTAATTTTGACAAATCCTTTCCGGGGATTGAAAATTTTCTGTCTGAAACATGTCTCTGTGTTTCCGAATTGGACAGGTTATGGGGGGACATACGGGTTTTTTGTCTTTTATATCCGGTTCATGGTCTCAAAAATATTCCGGTGCTGGATGCTGATTTCCAGGCCAAGTTCCCTGCCTTTCTGACGAAGTTGTGCATCCAGAGCCTTCTGATCGGTTTCCGCTGGAATATCCACCTCATAAATCATGATATTCCGATCCGGATCGTCTCCGCCTCTGAAAACAGCCTGCAAATTGGTGACATTGACATTGTGCCGCGCGATAATGGCTGTGATCGCGGCCACCAGCCCCTTGCGATCCGGGCCTTTGGTTGTGATGACAAAGGGATATGTCTTTTTCGGAACCTTTGCGGTTCTGGGAGCATCCAGATATTTGACAAACACATGCAGTCCCATGTGCGCAGCTTTCTCCTGCAGATTCGAGCGAAGATCCCCGGCAGACATGCCCGCCGGGATTTCTGCGATGAATATGCCGGAAAACTCAGACTGCAGGATGGTCTGGCTTACATTTTCAATATTGCAGTCCAGACGGAACAGGGCATCAGACACCAGGGCAATAATGCCCGGTCTGTCCTGACCCAGCACGGAAATAACCACTTTGCTCATAAACTCTCCTGCACACAAAAAGAGCAGGTTTGAAGCCTGCCTTTTGGAATTTTTATACCACTTCTCTGTTTCTGTTCCGCCTCTTCAGCCTGAGTTTTTTCACCTCCCCAAGACTCAGATTCGCGGCTTTGGCAATCTGTTCCTCTGTCAGCAGTCCCATTTTCAGCAGATTCAGGGCGGTTTCGGTTTTGCCCTGTATATGACCGATCCGAATCAATTCCTGACCGGCCACGGTTTTTTCCAGCGGTGTCAGTTGGATCATTTTTCTCCCATCCTCCAAAGTCAGGTCTGAAAAACGCTGGATAACAGCATATTCCAGAAGCTCGTTAAGGATTTCCGTTTTTGCCTGCGGCAGTCCCATTGCCCTGATTTCCGCATCCCACTGCCGCACGGATTCGGGCAGTTTTTTCCGGTCTCTGAGAATCAGGGGTTTCAGCACGGTCAGGAGTGATGCTTTTTTCCCAATCTTTTTCAGCAGATTTGGAAGATAACAGCGGATCAGGCGGTTGGGTTTTGCACAGGAAAGACCGGGTTTTCCCGGATCAAAGGCTCTGTCCGTAAACAGAACCACCGCGATGAAAGTCTGATCATCGTCATCCTGCTCATGCCATGTGCTGATTTCCCGGAAAAAACGCCAGTAAATGTTCCTGTCTGAATAACCCTGAACCTCGGCAAAAAGATTCGGCCCGGCCCCGTCAATCCCGCGAAAAAGACCGTCCATGCGTTTCTCTGTTGTCTTTGCCGTTATGCTTTCAAAGGTATATTCGCCTTTTGCATCCAGACGGATGGATTCAAAAAGGGACTGGGGATCAAATTTGAACAGTTCATAAAACAAAGCGTCTGTTTTCATGCTTTATTCATAATCAGAAAATCCGTAAAAGGCAAGCGGAATTGTTTCAGTGCAGGGAAATTCGGGGGCAGTCCGGAGGAGTGCCAAGCGTTCAGTTTGGCGGTGGAGGCGCTTTCTGCGCTGCGGAACCATTATAAAACAAAAGCAGGGCCGGTTTTCACCCGCCCCGCTTTATTGTCAGTTTTCACTGGCTATTATGGAGACCGTGGATATTTTCAGACTTCAATCTGTGCATCCACCCTGTTTAAAATGGCATAAGTTTCCGGCCTGTGCCTGCCAATAAACACAGTTTACCAGTTTTCCCCCAGCAGTTCAAAATGGGCCTGGGGGTGCGCACACGCGGGACACATCTGCGGGGCTTCGGTTCCCTGATGCAGATATCCGCAGTTGCGGCAGCGCCAGACAACAGACTGGCTGCGTTTGAACACCTTGTCCGCCTTGATGTTTCCGGCCAGTTCCACATAGCGTTTTTCATGCTGTTTTTCTGCCACGGAAACAGCCAGGAACACCATGGAAATGGCTTCAAACCCTTCTTCTTTGGCAATCTTTGCAAACCCCGGATACATCTCCATATGCTCATGGCGTTCTCCGGCTGCTGCGGCAATCAGGTTGTCATAGGTGGAGCCGATGACACCTGCCGGAAATGCACCCGCGATTTCCACATCCCCGCCTTCGAGAAATTTGAAGAAACGCTTGGCATGTTCCTTTTCCTGATTTGCGGTTTCCTCAAAAATGTCGGCTATCTGCACAAAACCTTCTTTTCTGGCTGCGCCTGAAAAATAGGTGTAACGGTTCCGTGCCTGGGACTCTCCTGCAAATGAGAGCAGCAGATTCTTCTCTGTCTGGGTTCCTTTAATGCTTTTCAAAATAAAATCTCCTTTCTTTTCATTTTGTCAGTTGTCAGTATTCGGTGTCAGGTGTTCAGTGTTCAGTGTTCAATGTTCAGTTATACCTGACACCTGACACTGAAAACCTGACACCTGAAATCTATTTCACTTCGCTGAGGGAAATGCCCATTGCCTCGGCCACGCCCTTGCCATACGCGGGATCTGCCTTGAGACAGTTGCCGATATGTCGGATTTTGATTTCCTTTGGGGCATCGCCCATGGCGCAGGCTGTGTTTTCAAAAAGGGCTTTTTTCTGATCCGCTGTCATCAGACGGAACAGCATTCCGGGCTGTGAGTAATAATCATCATCTTCGCGGTGATTCCAGTGATCTGCCGCTCCTTCCAGACTCAGGGGCGGTTCGGCAAAATCCGGCTGCTCCTGCCATTCCCCATAGCTGTTGGGTTCATATCCCAAAGTGCTGCCGTAATTGCCGTCCACCCGCATGGCTCCGTCACGGTGATAGCTGTGGAAGGGACAGCGCGCCCGGTTGACCGGAATCAGATGATGATTGACTCCCAGCCGGTAACGCTGGGCATCACCGTAGGAGAACAGCCGTCCCTGCAGCATTTTGTCCGGTGAAAAACCGATTCCCGGCACAATATTGGCCGGATTGAATGCGGACTGCTCCACTTCGGCAAAATAGTTTTCCGGGTTGCGGTTGAGTTCCATAACGCCCACTTCAATCAGAGGATAGTCCTTTTTGAGCCAGACCTTTGTAAGATCAAAGGGATGATAGGGATATTTGGCCGCATCCTTTTCCGGCATGACCTGAATGAACATGGTCCATTTGGGAAAATCACCTTTTTCAATGCTGTCATACAAATCCCGCTGATGGCTTTCCCGGCATTTGCCAATCACAGCTTCGGCTTCCGCATCAGTGAGATTTTTGATTCCCTGCTGGGTGTGCAGATGAAACTTGACCCAGAAACGTTCATTTTTGGCATTGATCAGGCTGAAGGTGTGGCTGCCGAAACCGTGCATGTGCCGGTAGGTCGCGGGAATGCCCCGGTCACTCATGACAATGGTGACCTGATGCAAAGCTTCAGGCAGGGAAGTCCAGAAATCCCAGTTGTTTTTTGCACTGCGCAGGTTGGTGCGGGGATCGCGCTTGACTGCATGGTTGAGATCAGGAAATTTGAGCGGATCACGCAGGAAAAATACAGGTGTGTTGTTTCCCACCAGATCCCAGTTGCCTTCCTCTGTATAAAATTTGATGGCAAAACCCCGGATATCCCGTTCCGCGTCTGCCGCACCGCGTTCTCCCGCGACTGTGGAAAAGCGGACAAACAGATCGGTCTTTTTTCCCACCTGGGAGAAAATTTTTGCTTTGGTGTATTTGGTAATGTCATGGGTAACGGTGAATGTGCCGTAGGCTCCGGAGCCTTTGGCGTGCATCCGCCGTTCGGGAATCACTTCCCGGTCAAAGTGTGCAAGTTTTTCCAGAAACCAGACATCCTGCAGAAGCATTGGCCCGCGCGGACCGGCAGTCATCACATTCTGATTGTCCGCCACAGGCGCGCCCGCGTTGCTGGTCAGTTTCCTCTTTTCCGTCATGTAACAGTCTCCTTTCATTCTGATGCAAAAGGTTATGGAAAAGGGATGTCCGTAACATACCGGCATCCGGTTTATACAGTTTTTTGGAAAAAATTATAATTATCAAACCGTTAGAGTTCTGAAAACCCTAAGGGTTTTTTGTGTATTTTGCAAAAACCGCACTAATCCCTGAAAACCAGCTTGCCCCCGATGAATCCGGCTGTTGCGGCCGCACCCAGCATAATCAGATTGGTCAGCAGGAACACAAGGCGGTGTCCGGACTCTGCGGTGAGGACATCCGGTTCCGCGAGCAGCCAGACTGCCACAACAAAGGAGGTTGCTGCCACAATCGCGGCACAGACAATTTTGGTCAGAAAGCGTCTGCTCACAAAACCCTTATAGCGTTTCTTCCATTCCACATAACCGGTAAACAGAACCAGCGGCATACTGAGAACCACAAATATCATATTGCAGCACGCGGCAATTCTGAGAGCATCAGAGCCGGAAACGGCTGCCAGAAGGAGAAAAACAAAGGAGACCGGCAGCACACCGTTGGGAATGTGAACCGATACCGGATGCACATGATGTTTGAGGATCTGCTCCATTGCCATATGGAGATAACGTTCCTTTCCGGCTTCGGGTGCAGGCCCCAAGTCCACTTTTCGCGGATCTTTGGGGACAGGCACAGCAGAGG
>CAZDIU010000286.1:0-6884 GCA_964505535.1 uncultured Desulfobacterales bacterium
GGGAGTGATCGGGTATGATTTCTTCAGTCGATGCGCTCTTTATTTGAGCAAAGATCCCGACACGATGAAGATCGCCTGCACAGAAGGGTAACAGTTAATGCAGCAAGGTATTCTACTTTTCACTGCAAATTCGTCGCCTGATGATTTAGAAACTTGGCGGGCATGCTTTCAACGAATGTATAAATATGCCGAACAAGGAGCTGCACTGGACGAGGATTCCGCTGCGCTCCATCCTCGCCAGTGAGCTTTGTCGTTATACCCTAAAGAGAAGGATTAAAAGTAGATACTATGCGAAAAATTGAACAGTTGCTTTCTAGAATAACGGTTAATCCCAAAGTTATGGTTGGTAAGCCGACTATACGAGGCATGAGAATAACTGTTGAGCAAATTCTGTCAGCATTTGCAGGGGGAATAGCAGAAGAGGAATTGCTTGATGAATATCCTGAACTTGAAAAAGAAGATTTTCAGGCAGTTTTTGCATATGTAACTGAATTAGTTAAAGAAGAGCAGGTATTTCCCTTTAAGATGTGTGCATGAATTCATCCGTGCTTAAATTTTTGGTTGATGTCGGTGTCGGCAAACAGGTTGAAGAATATCTGAAAACACAAGGTTATGATACAAAAAGTGTGAGAGATATTGATACCCGAATGTCGGATGAGGATATGATCCGTTTGGCAGCATCAGAATACCGCATGGTCATAACGATGGATAAAGATTTCGGAGAGCTGGTCTATCATTCAGGAATGGAACATTGCGGAGTATTACTGTTACGCTTGGAAAATGCGGCAGGAAAAGAAAAACTGGAAGTGATAATTTATATTTTATCAAATTATTCCAGTCAAATAAAAGATAATTTCTGTGTATATCAGAATAATAAATTCAGAATCAGAAATATAAAAGCCGTATCAAACATAGTGAAAACAGTTAGATAATCGAGAGGATCGAGGGCATAACCAGTCGTTGCACCGGACAGTGCCGGTGATCTGATAGTTGCCGAGGGCACTTCGCTCCCTCGGCAACGGGGCGGCGGAGTTACAAAAGCTGTGGGGGAAGCTCTGATTACCCACTTCAATGACTGCTCGCCTCTGCCTGAATAATAAAAACAGATAACAGATACGGAAGGCCGGCTTTATGGCCTGTCATTCCCTGAATTATAAATATTGAGGATACCATGACGGAATTGTCAACGATAACAGCAAAAATAGATCCGAAATTAAAAGCGGAAGTTGAAAGTATCTTTCATGAGATGAATCTGTCATTAAATGAAGCGATAAACCTCTTTTTTGTTCAGGTGAAATATTGCGGAACCCTGCCGTTTGAGTCGGAAACACCTAATAAAGAAACAGTCAGAGCAATAAATGAGGCAAGAAAAGGGATCGGGCTGGTTGTATGTGAAAATGAAGATGATATGTTTAAAAAATTGGGAATATAATGCTGAGACCGGTTTATTCAAAACGATTCGGCAGAGATGTCAGAAGGATTGTCAGACGTGGGAAAAATACTGAAAAATTAAAGAAAATTATCGGTATGCTTATCCGTGAGGAAAAATTGGATGAACGGTACAAAAATCATCCTCTGAAGGGTAAATACAAAGACTGCCATGATTGTCAGGTAGTCGGTCTGCACGAACTGATTTAAATATAACTATTTTATATTATTATATTTTTTAAGAAATACTGATTATTATCTATACATAGTAAATACAAATAGTTATACGATACATCCATGATACTGTTTGTGCTGTTTTTAGCTAATATGCTGATTTATAAAATAAAATAATCAGCATAAAAAGTCCCACCACCGATTGTCATATTGAACCTGACTGGATATTGATATATCGGACAGAAGGAGACGCAATCCAGTTTGTACGGACAGGTTCACATGCGGATTTATTCAAATAAACAGCATAACCAAGCGGACAGCGGGATAAACCCGCGGCCGGTTAGGGCTTGTAAAAAAATAACATGTACAATTTTCCTGTCCGGAAACCCTGAGGGTTTTGAAAACCCTCAGGGTTTGTAACAGGTTATTTTGATACAGACCCTTAGCTCAACGTTGCGCTCATGCCTGACGAATCAATGATACTCATTGATATTCATTCAGGATACCCTTTGATCCGCTGTCAAAAAACACTGATCCCACTGTATCCGGCAAGAGTCTGTGCTGCTCACTCCCCGGCCACCTGCACAGAGAGCAGCATATCGCCCCGGCTCCCATCCCGCATGATTTTTCCCAGTCCGTTCAGGCGCAGGATGTTTCCTGCCCGTGTGTCAGGCGGCACTGTCACCTTGTACAGGCGTTTCTGGAATCCCCAGGGAATATTGACAATTTTCCGTGCGCCGTGAACAGCCTCAAAGGGCGTAATCACCATTGTGCCGTACAGATTCGGATCATCCGCAGGTCCCATGGGACGAATCACCTGCAGCATGGGTGTTTTCCGCCGCTCTGTGACATGCCGTGTCATCTCTGTTATACCGGTGTGCGGAATTTTGCCGGAGAGTTTCAGAAAAGCCGCTCCAAAAACAAATCCGCCCACATGCGCCCACCAGGCAACGCCCGATGCAAAAGCCGGGGTTGTTGCAGCATTGAAAAACTGAATCAGAAACCACAGTCCCAGAAAGATGTAAGCCGGGATTTCAAAAAAGAAGGGAATGATAATTATCGGAACCAGCGTCAGAACTTTTGCATGAGGATACAGAATGATATACGCGCCCATGACGCCTGCAATCGCGCCACTCGCGCCAATGACCGGAATATTGGAACCTGTATTGAAAAGCATGTGAAACAGTCCTGATGCAATGCCGCAGAGCAGGTAAAAAACCAGATAGCGGAAAGGACCGAGATGATCCTCCACATTGTCGCCAAATACATACAGAAACCACATGTTTCCCAGCAGATGGAAAAATCCGCCGTGGAGAAACATATAGGAAAAAAAAGACAGGGACTGATGCCCGATGCCGAAAGAATCATAGGCATCCCATGTGAAATACCGGGCCGGAACCAGCCCGTAGAGATAATCAAAACGGGCCAGTTCACTGCCCTGCGCGATCTGTACCAGAAAAAAGAAAATATTCATGCAGATCAGACTGTAATTCACGATTGGCACGCTTTTCGACTGAGTGGTGTCCCGAAGGGGTATCATGCTTTATTCCTTTTCCTGTTATAAACCCTGAGGGTTTTCAAATTACAGACCCTGAGGGTTTTCAAAACCCTCAGGGTCTTATAAAAAACTTATTCTTTTACAACCACCAGAGGACTGGTTTTGCGGATAAAATCCTCCAATGCCGCGCGCAGCGGCGCAATTTCTGTTTCCCGGATGCGCCGGGCCTCGCCCGCGATGGAGATGCGGCCTTCCCTGCTTTTCAGAAAATCCCTTTCAGCCTGCTGTTTCCGTTCTTCAAATATGCGTGCGGGTTTATCCGCGGCCTGCTGGAACAAATTCAGATAACACTCGCGTATGCTTTGGGAAAACTTTCTGAATTCCTTTTTCACATCCTCTTCCATTTCAGAAAAAAGCAGGTGCAGAGCCGGTTCCAGTTTGCCGCGAATATCCTGTTTCATGCTTTTTTCCATCATGCCCCTGGTCAGCATGAGCAAAACCATATTGACCACCAAAGCGGCAATGGTGACAATCCGCACCCAGAAAAGCCGGGTGATGAGCATATATACAGCCAGAAGAATGCCTGAAGCTGCTGTGAAAATACCGCTGATGCCTCCGGCTGCGAGCAAAGCGCTGTAACGGATGTTTTCCAGCGCGGGCCCGGTTTCCATTTCCCGGACAATCAGGGCAGTGTCCACTTCCAAATCTCCGGAAAATTCCGGCAGTACGGTTCCCTCTGTCAGTTGCATTCCCGCAAGTGCGGAACTGGTCCATGCGTGCTTCAGTTCCCGGCTTACGGCCCTAATCCTGCGGACAATCCGGCTGTTGTAGACCGGATGCCGTCCCTCTTTGATTTCCGTGATCCACGCGTGAATGCTTTCCGTAAAGCAGACATCGGTTTCTGCCTTGACAATGCCGGAAATTCTGTCCTGAAATCCTTTTCCGCTCAGCAGGGAAAAGGAAACCCTGTTCAGGACTTCCCGGTATATCCTTTCGCTGATGGTATTGCAGAGTTCCGGTCTGCGCGCGGCAATGCGCTGCCATATGTCCTCAGCCAAAGCCTCATCTGATCCATCTTCTCTGAGGTCATCCAAAATCCGGGTGCACGCGGACCGAAATTTCCGCAGTTCGATTTCCGCGTCTGCCATCTGCCTGCGGAAATCCTTTTCTTCCCGAAAAGCCGCATTCTCCCGTGCGTGAAGATTTCCCTCAATTTCCCGCAGACAGTCTGCCGCGGCCTTTGCCCCGTTTTCAATCAGCACAGAAGCGGCTTTGCGGGAAATCACAGCCTGTTCCACCATTGTGCGCACCCGATCCAGACCGCCCCAATCCTTTGCATTCTGCACAAACGCGGAGAAACCTGCATCGGTTTCAGAAAAATCTTCCCTGTCCAGAATTGCCATCTGGCGGCTGATGATTTTTCGCAGACTGACTGATTTTTCGTGGAAATCCGGATCGCTTTCATGCAGATGCGCAGCCTGTACCGCGCGCAGAGACAGGAGCGCATGAAACAGGCAGACCTCTTTTTCCTCTGCAATGGCAAATCCGCTGTTTTTCAGGGATGTGATACTGGCACTCAGAATCCGTTTACTGTTTTCCAGGCTGTGACCCCGCATATTGCAGCCGTAAAACAGCCGTCCTGCCATGCCGTTTCTGCGGATAAAATCCAATGCGCGCAAATCAGAGAGTTTCAGGGTTTTGGATCCGTCAAAAAGGTAGAGAATCGCGTCCGCACGAAACATGGCCTGCCGGGCTGTGTGCGTATCCCATCGGCTTGCGGACAGACCGGGACAGTCTGTAATCACACAGCCCAGTCTGCCCAGAGAAGGGGAATGAATTTTCAGGCAGATGCGGGTGATGAAAACAAACAGGATTTCGGAAAGCTGAAAACTGTCGGGCAGGTTGTCAAACCAGCGATCCTCCCAATCCTGCGGAAAGCGGATCAGGGTGCTGACTTCTTCAGGCCGGAAATTTCTTGCCCGGAGTTGTGCAAGTTCCGGATTTCCAAAATGATGTGCAATGACACTCGCGCACCGCACCGCATCCAGCAGCCCTGCCTGTTCCGGATCATAGCCGGATTTGTCTTTTTTCCATATTTTCCATTCCCGGTCTGCGGCCTGTGCCAAAAGCATCCGATCTGCGGAATCTTCCAGATTCAGCAGCAGAGACAGTTCCGAGGCAGTGGTTTTTTCAAATCGCTGGGGTGCAAGATGCCGGAAATGGGGCAGAAGCAGGTCAGAAAAGCCTTCTGTGAGTTCCGCTGAATTCCGCCACTGCACTTCAGCGGATTCCGGTTCATCCGGATCAGAGATATTCTGCGCGGACACAAGGCATCCGCTGGTGCGGATGCCGGAACCCATAGGGCTGAGTTCCCGGCCTTCACACAGGGCATTGAAAGTGGTGGATTTTCCGCCCTGAAATTCACCGGCCAGCACAATCTCAAACTGGTTTTCCTGCGCTCTGCGGCAGATCCGGGAAAGCAGTTCACGGGTCTGCATATTCACGGCTTCCGGCGCCGCCGCGTTTTGCAGCAGGACCGTCAGCTCGTTTCTGAGGGTTTCATAGGTTTCGGGGATCATAAAAAATACAGAAAATATGGATTTGGATTAACAGTTTTCAGCCAGTTCCAGCATTTTATCCAAAAGTTCCTTCAGTCCGGGGCATTTCTGATATGCAATATCCGGATTGAGTCTGCTGAAAAGTTCTCTGCCATTGACCACTTTTTTATACGGGCGTTTTACATGCAGACGATAAAGACGTTCCAGCAGTTTTGCCGGCGGTTCATCAAAATTCACGGTTTCCGGACGTTGAATCTTTTTGGGAAAAGCATTTCTGACATCCAAAGGAAATATCTCCGGCTGACTCAGAAGCCATGCTTCCACTTCATGAACTGCAAAAAACTGAAAAAATTTCGGATGTGCAACTGTCTTCTCCATTTCTTTCTTAGCCCATTCATAACGTTCTTTTCTTTCTGTCAAATTATTGGGATAAAATGTCGGGCCGTAAAGATCCAATAAAGAAATGACTGCAATAATATCGTTTTTGTCCGGGCCGTTCAGATACATTCCTGCTTTTAAAGGTGCATCTTTGACCAATTCCTGCCATCCTTGAAATCTGACGATTTGAATTTCGACAGGATGTTTCAGTTTTGGATCAAGCCATTTTTTCAGAAACTGGGGCAATGATTTGCGTTCCGTATGCCCTTCAACGAAAAAAATAAATTTCATTTCATCTGCTCCAGTTCCCCGGATTTGAAAAGAGAACCAAGCGAATATTCTTTCAGCCAGTAATCAAGTTCTTCCCCCTGTATGGTTTGCAGGACAGTTTCACCATTCTCCCATTTTGCAACAGTGGTTGCAGGCACTGTTTCCCTGAAAGCATCCAAAAACTGGGGAGAATGCGTAGTCAGAATAACCTGCGATCTTGTGGCTGCTTCAATGGCATATTCTGCAACAATGGGAAGCATTGAGGGGTGGAGTCCGGTTTCAGGTTCATCAACAGCGATAATGGGAGCTGGTGACGGACTTGCCAGAACCGTTAACAGAAACAGAAATCGAAGGGTTCCATCTGAAAGTTCGGCAGCGGATTGCTCCCGCTTCAATGATTTCCAGCGAATCCGCATTTGTATTCTCTGATCAGCCGCAGGAGGAAAAACCAGTTCTTCAAAATCATCCCCAAATGCAGCCCGCATGGCAGAATGGATCTCTTTTTTGAAATCACGGTCACCTGTGTAAAGGGTGTGCAGGACAGATATAAGATTCTGTCCGTCCGGATCAACCCGCTT
>CAZDIU010000287.1:0-6883 GCA_964505535.1 uncultured Desulfobacterales bacterium
AGCTAATATGCTGATTTATAAAATAAAATAATCAGCATAAAAAGTCCCACTACCGGAACATGAACAAAATATATCCCAAAGCCCTGAAAGGGCGCATTAAAAAAACAATCAGATCGTTCCCGCGCGGGAGCGTGGGAACGAGCGAAATCCCCCTGAATCCCCCTTTAAAAAAGGGGGACTTTGATTACAGCACCTTCACAATCCGGTACGCGTTGCCGTAAACCTCGACTTCCACTTTCAGGGTAAGGGCCTTTTTCTGCTCAAACAGTTTTTTGTGATAATTTTCCGGTATCACTTCTTTCTGATCCGTTTCCGCCTTTTTCTTCTCCCATGTGGCCGTGATCTTACGGTTATTGGGGGTGTATTTTACAAAAGCTCCCTCCCAGATTTCGGTCTGCACGGTTTCCGGTTCGGGTTTGGGAACCGGTTTCGGTGCAGGGACTTCCTCTTTGATCTCCGGGGCCGGAATATCCGGCACGGAAAGGGATTCTGCCGCACGGAAAAACAACTCATCCGCCACCGGACGCACCAGCACCCAGCCCAAAGGCAGGGAAGGCATACCGTCTTTCATCGCGAGACGCCGGGTTTTGGGGAAAACCGCAACTCCCGGTTTGCCCAGTCTTCTTTCTCTGCGTACCGCGTCCAGTTCCCGATCATTGAGCCAGTCCCCGGTCATGCCCCGCCATCCGCTGCCCCAGGCCATGCGGACAATAAAGGCGCCGGGCATTTTTTCCATGCTTTGTATGCCGTTGATTACATCCGTATAAAAAGCGGCAAGATGATTCTGACCGTAACGGGTGAAAAACTCCTTTTCCCTTTCCGCAATCCGTTTGCTGTGACGGTTTACCTCACCGGCAAGGGACGGAAAACTGTCCAATCCCCTGCCCTGCGGAATGGGCCAGAGTTTTTTCATATGCGCGGACGGCAGAAAGGGGTCAAGTTTTGCCCGTACATACAGTCGGGTTTGACTTTTCAGGGATTCCACATAACTGCCGCTGGCCTCCTGAAAACGATCCAAAGTCCGTCTGCTGCTAAAATCCTTCCATCCGGCACGATCCCCGGTCTGGAGATTGAAAAACCGGATGTCATCCACCTGCAATGCGCCGTCCGGGGCAATGCCGGGACTGTCGCTGATCTGCAAAGGCCGGAGAAAATCATTGTGGGGTTCTCCGTCCATCCGGCTTACCGCTTTTTCAAATCCCCGAAAATCCGAGGACGCGGACGGCAGTTTGGTACGATCCAGTCCCTGCCACAGCGCAGTGCGGATGGCTCCCTTCAGGCTGCTTCCGGCCAGATAAGGACGGCCATACGCGTCTTTGAGAAACCGCCGGATTTCTGCCGGAGCCTTTCCCGGCCAATGCAGGGTGTAGGCAGGCCGTACCGAAAGAAGCCCGTAACTGCGGATAAAACTGCTGATGTCCATGCGTCCCATATCGGAAAGGGCTTTGGGATTGTCTTTCAGGCTTTCCAGCACGGCCTCCAGATCAATCACCTCCAGTCCCTTTCCTTTTTTGGAAACCATGAAATCCATATCCGGACGGAGCAGTTCGCCGTCTCCCGTATGCAACGGGGTAATCAGGGTAATTTCCCATGTCTGCTGCTGTTTTGTCATGGATTCACCTCCCTCAGTCCGCCCGGCTGAGCGCAGGCAAGGCAGAAGGCCCGGAAATCCCTGGGCGCGGTGTGATACAGATCAAGTCCGTGTTTCTTCTTGGTTTCCGCGTCCAGCATTTCCACCACTCTGCCTTCGGGTTTATCGGAAAAGCAGGAACCTTCGGTAAAGACCCGGATGGGAGGCCGTCCCAGTGTGGAATTGACCACCCATCCGGAACGGGTGTCCAGACCGTAGGCACTTTTCCGGATCAGTTGTTCCACTTTATCCAGATCTCCGGGGTTGAACAGGGAAAGCAGAACCGAAGCTGCTGCGTTTTTGGGCTGTGCGATCTGCCAGTCTTTTTCCTCCATTACCTGAAAATGTCCGAGACCGCTGCTGCGATCCGCTCCGATGCCGGTATCGCCCAGATAATCCAGCGCGGCCCGCATTTTTTTCTGCATTTCTGCCGGTATATCTGCGGCAAACCACAGGCCGCTGTCCGGGGCAAAAAACTGGATGGAAAAGAAAAACAGTCCCCCGTCATGCGGCAGTCCCAGTCGATCCACGCTGACCCGCTGCCGTTCCTCTTTTTTCCAGAAAGGCCCGCGCGGGATGCTGTTCTTTTCTGCAAAAGAAAAGGCGATGCCGGAATTATGCAGAACGGCTTCTTTTTTGTTTTCATCCGGATCAAAGGTTTTCCCGGCCAGAGCCTGCTCAAAAAGAGTTTGAGAAAACCATTTTATTTTTTTCGTTTTCTTCCGCTGTGCCGGTTCCGTATCCTTCCAAACCGGCCACTGGGGAACCGGAAAAAGCAGGCTGTTTCCGATAAAGGGAAAAGCCGAACTGATGCGGAAAGGTGGGTGCAGGAACAGTTCCGTGCCGCTTTGGGGAAAAATGTCTGACCAGGCCAGGCACAGGGCAGCGGACAGGGTATCGGAGCGGATGAATTCTTCCGCGGTTTCCGGTTCTCCGGATCCTTTGGAATCCACATGCAGACCGGAGAGAAATCTGAGTTTGTATATACGCATACGCTCTCCTTATGCCGGTTGCGTGTCCTCTTTCAGACCCGAAGGAATGTCAATGTCAACAGCCTTCGGGGGCTGGTTGTTCCGGTAGTCCTCGGCTGTTTTCCGGGTGATATCTTCCGCTTTGAGGCTGAATTTCATCCTGCCGTAGCCCCGGCTGCCGTGTCCGCCCAGGTAATCATCCTGCAACAGTTCCATGCACTGGAAAAGCAGGTTGATATAATCCTCTTCTTTGTCTTCCCCGTACAGGTTGAGAATAAATTGAAAACCGAATTCGGCACCGGCCGGAACCCGCTCGATCTGCCGGGGATTGGCTTTGGACGTAATCCGGTCTATGGCCACCTCGGTCTTGACTTCCGTCAGCGGCATATCCGTGTTTCTGGCTGTTTCCAGTTTTCCGGGGTTCAGCAGCCGGGCATCCCGCACCACCAGACGCTGGGGAACAATATTTTCCGGACGGTCGCTTTCCTGTTTGTCAATGGCCACCCCGAAAAGTTTTGTGGATAAGGCATTCGGATCGCTGGAAGGCCCGGCAGCTTTGAGTTTTGCACCCTTTGCCAACGGTTCGGCAAGGTCTTTGACATATTTCACCTGCCGGGTTTCGGATTTTTCCAGATCAATGGTCATTTCTCCCCGCATCCGCTCCAGCAGGCTCCGCATTTTTCCCCGCAGGGAGGAACCCGGAACATAGGGATAATTGGTCAGCGGATCGCGCACGACAATGGAATCTGCACCGCCGATGCTCATTTCTGTGGAATTGCCGCCGATATGAAGACCGGTCATGGCTGTCAGGGTTCCGGAAACAAAGATTCTGCTTTTAAATTCAATATTGGGAATGCGGGTCATGTTATTTTCCTCCTTCTGCTTTATGGTAGGCCAGAATGGCTTCAAAGAAACTGAAAAAATTTTTCATCCGCCCATAATCGCCATCCACTTTGTCAATCGCGTAGGAAAGCGAATCCACAAGGGTTTTGAATCCCGGTATTTTGTATCTGCCGTTTCCGAAATCCTTGTTGAAACGTCCGTTGGCATAGGCCATTTTGGGTTTGAGCAGGATGAGCCGGTTGTACATTTGGGGTATATTGCCTTTGTCCAAAGACATTTCAACTTTCTTGCTGCTTCCGTAGATATTCCGTATCTGGGATGTGGAAACCGAGGAACCTTCTGCCACACCGCCCCGGTTGCTTTTCTGGATCATCTCTTCTGCAATCTTCTGCGCTGTTTCCACCAGTGTTTTGGCATTGCTTTGCACAATGATCGCATCAATCTCTTTCTGATATCTGCATTCCGCCATTGTATTTCTCCTTATTTCCGGTTAAAAAATTCTGTCCACCGCACCGGCATTTCCAGCCAGGCATGAACCGGTATTTTTGACTTTTCCTCTCCGTCTTTGGGGAAAAGAAGCTCTGACCATTGGGTAATCATTGTCTGATCTTTTCCATACCTGCGCCGCAACTGGTAGGCCGTGCGCCAGCGCCAGGATTCATACACAATCTCCTTCCATGCCTCTGCTGCGCTGATTTTGGAGTCGCGGCTGCGTTTCTGCATCAGCAAAATGTTTCCCGCGACCATCCGGGACAGCCAGGACAGAAATCCCCGGTCATTTTTGAAGTCTTCTTCCAGGAGTGTCCGGATTTTCTTTGCAGTTTCAAAATCCTCCCATGCAATGGGAGTGAGAAAACAGAAACAGTCCTTGTGCTGATCGGTTTGGGAAATGCCCCATTCTTCCCGCAGTTTTTTGGCTTTCTTTTCAGCTTCCCCGGCCTGTTGCGCTCCCTTATAAATTGGATATTTTCCGCCCTGCAGTGTCATTCCGCCGGAAATGGAAAAAACCGGATTCAGGCAGCAGAACTCCCGGAATTCCGCCCGGATTTTTGCGGCCAAATCCGGCAGTTGATGCCAGGAACCGATGATGAACAGATCATCTCCACCTGCATAAATAATCTGGGTCTTATCAAATTCTTTCTCATCCAGAATCCGGGGCAGGTATCCGGAAAAAAACAGGTTCAACTGCCGGGAAAGCGTGACCATGCGGGAAATGGAAGCCATAGGTTTGGGTTTTCCTGTGATATTTCCCCATCCTTTTTCCTGTCCTTTTCCCTGTCTTTCAGGAAAATAAAGCCCTTTGATAAAAACCATGCCGAGATTGTCCACATCCATGCGGAGAATGCCCATGCGTTTGATGCCTTCGGCATTTTCAGCATAGTTTTCAAAATCCCAGGGGTCTCCGAATTTGTCAACACACCGGTTTTTCTCCCATTTTCCAAGGTGCATCAAAGAAATACCGCAGTTGGGAACCGGATTTTCCCCAAACCGCATATCCGCATATTTCCCCAAAAACACACATTCCCCCCGCACCTTTGCTTTTTCCAGAGACGGTATCCGGTTTTCGGGAATCAGCAGGTATTGGGTATTGAGTTCATCAAAGGAAAAAACACATTCCTGATCCAACTCCAGTTCC
Organism: uncultured Desulfobacterales bacterium; assembly: GCA_964505535.1. Taxonomy (GTDB): domain Bacteria; phylum Desulfobacterota; class Desulfobacteria; order Desulfobacterales; family Desulfococcaceae; genus JAABRU01. Next base: position 5,081 of record CAZDIU010000287.1, read on the forward strand.
CGGCCAATTTCTTTTGCCTCTGCCTTTGATCCCTGAAACACAATCAATGCACAGGTATCTGTGATATGTTTGCCCAGCATTTCCATTTCGTGACAGGACTGGCAGCGCAGAATCCGTTCCCCGTCCTTCACGCTCTCTTTCAACTGACTGCTGCTGCCGCAGACCCGGCAGTGTTTCACGGGATTGTCCTTTGTCTGGGAAGCAAAAAAATCCGATCCTGCCATCTGCTCATGAAAACGCACTCTCCGATCCTGTTCCAGATCCTCCGCGCAGTTTTTCCATGCAGTGTGCATTTCTCCCTGGGCAAACATGGGAGCCGTGACATCAGACAGCCCCAGACCGAAAAACACATCCCCTTCAAAACGCTTCAGCAGCCATTCATTCACCTTTGCCCGCACTTTGTACAAATCGTCTTTCAGATGCGCGGGAATCAGCAGGTAAAACTTCCCACCGGAATTGTAGAGCAGGGCGGCCCGGTTCAGCCCCACTTTCCGCAGCAGGTAATCCGCGCAGATTCGGCAGAAATGCCCCACATAAAAGGAACGTCCGCGCAGACCTTTGGCCGCTCCTTTGTTGGTGAGGTTGTAAATGAATTTCTGAATACCGGAAAAATCTCCGCAGACCAGCAGCCAGCGGGGAACCGTATCGTTTTCAGGCAGAACAGTGATCTTCTCCTCTTTTTTCTCCTGATACAGATACAGAGCCTGGGCAATGGCCGCTGTGGTGCGGAGATGGTCAAACAGACTGATATCCGGATGCCGCACATTGGTGGCCGAAGGCACGCAGGCCGTGTATCTTTCCAGCAGGGTCATGAGGCAGAGGATCAGATCCGGCAGAATCATGTCTCTGCCATGCCGATCTGAAAGGGCCTGCAGTTCATCCAGCAGACCTTCTCCCAGTTCCCGGTAAGCCCCAATGATCAGGTTTTTATTGGCGGAAACAAGGTGAGACCATTTTGCTCGATCGGAAACTGCTCCGTCCGCGCCTTTCATTTCTTTCAGTTCCGCAGAACGGCCATTGATGCGGAGTTCCTCTCCCCTGACAGGAAAAATTGCTTCCCTGTCTGAACAAAGCCGCGTAAGGGGATAACGGAAAACCGTGTGCAGGCAGTCTTTGTGACCCGCCAGCTTCACCCGTTCCAGTACAGGCTCCAGCAGGGTTTTTCGGTGTATATCCGGTTGATAATAATACCCCTCATCCCGTTCACCGGAGGAAAGCTGATCCGAAATCCGGATGACGGATGCCTCAAATCCGGTTTCCTCCAGGTGATGGGCCGCGCACCAGTCTTTCCAGGATTTGTCTGCGGCATTTCTCAGGCAGTCAAATCTTTTCTCCAGCCAGTCACAGAAGGCACGCGTATGGGTAACGTGCATATGTGTGGAATAATTCCCGCTTTTGTCTTTGGGGCAGAAGGAGAGATACGTATTGTCTGAACGGGATTCTTTGAACACCTCCCCTCTTTCAAACAGCTTGCCGGTATCATGAAGCAGACCCGCAAGAACCACAAAATCCACTTTTTCATTTTTCATTCGCCATCCTTTCGTTGGTAGTGGATCAAATCCGTGAAATCCCCCTCCCCTTGTGGGAGGGGTCAGGGGAGGGGTTAAAATAACAACCTGTAATTAAAACAGTTTTCACCCTCCCCCTGCCCCTCCCTCAAGGGAGGGGAGACCGTCATCAACGGATTTGACCCACTATCCTTTCGTTATGAGTTCCGGTCGCTATGGGTTCCGGTGCTTTTTTCCTTTCTATACTCTATTACGGTGCTGGAAAATATTTTTCCAATTTTTTTTTGAAAAAAAT
>CAZDIU010000288.1:0-6873 GCA_964505535.1 uncultured Desulfobacterales bacterium
AATCGTTTTATTTGGTATATTCATTTCAATAAATAGCCTAAGGAAACGGCATTGATCATAATGATTTTGAGATACAAAGTAAATTGTTTTCCGGCACAGGATTGTGTTACGCAGGAGAAAAATAAAATGATCGTTGCAGGGCTGACCGGGGGGATTGCCAGCGGGAAATCCACTGTATCCGCTTTTTTTCAAAATGCAGGGGCAGTGATTGCTGATGCGGACAAAATTGCGCGTGAGGTGGTGAAAAAAGGGCTTCCGGCCTGGAAGAAAATACGGGAGCATTTCGGGCCTGATGTGCTGCTGCCTGACGGGGAAATCAACAGGGAATGGCTGGGAGACATCATCTTTCACCAGCCAAAGGAAAAAGAAATTCTCAACACAATTGTCCATCCCCATGTTTTCAGGGAAATGGAAAAACAGATTCATGAGGCAGAGAAAAAGCATCCGGCTGGAGTTGTGATTCAGGATATTCCCCTGCTGTTTGAATCCAAAATGGAGAAAAGGATTTTTCCGGTGATTGTGGTGTATGTGCCGGAAAGAATCCAGCTTGAACGCCTGATGAAACGCAACAGCCTGTCTGAAACCAGTGCGATGGCACGAATTCGGGCACAGATGCCCATAGAAGAAAAGAAAAAAATCGCGGATTTTGTCATTGACAACAGCGGGAGTCTGGAGGAGACAAGGGAAAACACCATGAACCTGTACAGAATTCTCAAAAAAACAGCTATGGACAAATCCTGACGGAACAAGGCACTTGGCTGAAAATCCGGAGTATTTTTTATTCTCCCAGAGGACACTGCTGCTCTGCCAGCCTTGAATCTGCATGAATTCAATGGCGAATGGGTATAATACCGAATCGCCATTGAAGTTATATAATATTTTCTGCATATTTCTCAGAAAAACCGGATTTTTCCGGATATGAACAAAGCATTCCATTAAATCAATGGAGAATCGGTATAATTCAACACATACAAAATTGACAAAGCATTGATGGGAGATGATTTGGCATGATTACTTGAATGGGCTGTGTTGAGTGAGGAACAAAAAAATATGCCTGGGTGCTGAGCATGCAGAAAGGAAGGGAAAAGCGAACTCCGGCCTGGCCAATGGTCAGTCTGCAATGCAGGTGGCGCAGGAATCATCGGATTCCCATGCACTCACACGGGTCACCTTCACGCCCGGTTCCGTGATTCTTTGCTGCAGTTGCCCCAAAATATACAGGGCAATATTCTCCGAGGAGGGGGGGGTCTCCGGGCCGAAAAAACCGGCCTCATTCAGAAATCTGTGATCCAGGTACTTCATGATTTCTGCCACATGACGCTTAATATCCCCGAAATCCATCAGCACGCCCGCGCGGTTGAGTTTTTCCCCTCCCACACAGACTTCCACCTTCCAGTTGTGGCCGTGAAGATTTTCACATTTCTGCCCCACCATTTTCAACTGGTGCGCGGCTGCAAAACGGGTGACAATTTTCAATTCAAACATGGAAATATTCTTTCTGTGCTGAGCATGTTGAAAAAAAGTTTCAGGATTCGGCAGTTATTTTCCTGACCCCTGAATCTTCACTGCGATCTCAATTCAGAGGTCTTTGTCTCAGACAACCGTTTATCCTGCCGCCCTGGCCTGACCGCCTTTGAGAATGCTTTTGAGTTTGTTGGAAAACTTTCCCTCTTCTGCTTTGGCAAATTCCCGGAGCAGGTTTTCCTGTTTTTTGCTGAGATTGGTGGGAGTGCGGATATCCACCCGGATAATCTGATCCCCGCGTTTGCCGTTGCGCAGCGATGGAATGCCTTCTCCGTGAAAACGGAACATTTCACCGGGCTGGGTTCCTTTGGGGATATCCAGAATTTTTTCTCCGTTCAGGGTGGGAATTTTCACCTTGTCACCCAGCGCTGCCTGGATAAAGGAAACAGGAATTTCACAGATGATATCGCTGTTGTCACGGCGAAAAAATTCATGGGGTCTGACATGAATGAACACATACAGATCTCCGGCAGGGCCTCCCAGTGCTCCGGCTTCTCCCTCACCGGTCAGGCGGAGTCTGGAACCGTTGTCCACCCCGGCAGGAATGCGCACAGCAACCTTTTTGCTTATCCGTATCTTGCCGTTGCCCCGGCAGTTGGAACAGGGACTGGAAATGCTCTGCCCCTTGCCCCGGCAGTGGGGACATGAAGTCCGTACCGTGAAAAAACCCTGGGAACGGGAAATCTGACCGCTGCCTCCGCAGTGTCTGCATATTTCGGGCCGCGTTCCGGGTTCACATCCTGTTCCCGCACATGTGGGACACGAGGCCAGCTTTTCCACATTGATCTGGGTTTCCGTACCAAAGGCCGCTTCCATGAAACTGAGTTCCAAATCATAACGGAGATCAGCCCCCCTCTGAACACGGTTCCCTGCTCCCCGTCTTCCGCCGCCAAAACCGAAAAGTTCCTCGAACACATCGCTGAAATTGGAGAAAACATCCTCGAATCCGCCAAAACCCGAAAAACCGGTACTTTCCAGTCCCCGGTGTCCGTACTGATCATACAGTTTTCTTTTTTCCGGATCCCGAAGCACCTCATAGGCCTCCGCGGCTTCCCTGAATTTTTCCTCTGCTTCCCTGTCATCCGGGTTTCTGTCCGGATGATATTTCATGGCAAGTTTCCGGTAACTGGATTTGATGTCACTGTCGCCGGCATCCCTGCCGACGCCCAACACTTCATAATAATCCCTTTTGCTTGACATAAAGTTCCCTGATCTGATTTCTTCTGGATCTCTTGTTGTGGAAAAAAATTAAAATCAATAAAATCCGTAAGCTGTATTCTTTGAGCAAAGATTAAATCTAAAATAATGCCGAAAACTGTCTTGTCAATGAAAAGGCATCATGAAATCACCCCATAAACGAACGCCGGATTACCGTATCCTTTTTCCAGCGGGTGTCGTCCTTGCGGGGATAGGCAATGTTGAAATGAAGCCCCCGGCTTTCCTTGCGGTGCATGGCGCAGTCAATAATCAGTTCTGACACGGTTGCGATATTGCGCAGTTCAATCAGATCCGGCGATACTTTGAAGTCCCAATAGTATTCACGGATTTCCTTCTGAATGATTTCTATGCGCCGTCTGGCCCGGTCCAGCCGCTTGTCCGAACGCACAATTCCCACATAATTCCACATCAGACGGCGGATTTCATCCCAGTTGTGGGAAACCATGATCACCTCATCGCTGTCCGTGGTTCCCGCCTCATCCCAGAGAGGCGTTTCCGGCAGGGATTTGCGATCCATTGCCTCCAAATCCTTTAGTGCCTGCTTTGCGGATTCATGTGCGTAAATCAGGGCTTCCAGAAGGGAGTTGCTGGCCAGACGGTTGGCTCCGTGCAGACCGGTGCAGGCTGTCTCGCCCACAGCATACAGCCGGGAAATATCTGTTCTGCCGCACATGTCTGTCACCACACCGCCGCACATGTAATGGGCAGCCGGAACCACGGGGATGGGATCCTTTGTCATATCAATCCCGAAAATCAGGCATTTTTCATAGAGATTGGGAAAACGCTCTTTGATAAATGCGGCAGGACGCGCGGTGATGTCCAGAAAAACCGACTCAGCCCCGCTTTTCTTCAGTTCTGTGTCAATGGCCCGCGCGACCACATCCCGGCAGGCCAGATCTTTCTGCGGATCATAGTCTGACATAAAAGCCCGTCCTGATGCATCCGTGAGAATGGCCCCTTCCCCCCGCACAGCCTCGGAAATCAGGAAATTCTTGGCTTCCGGATGATAGAGGCAGGTGGGATGGAACTGAACAAATTCAAGATTCGCGACCGTGGCTCCGGCCCGGTATCCCATCGCAATGCCGTCACCCGTGGCAATGTCCGGATTGCTGGTATACAGATAGACCTTCCCGGCTCCGCCTGTGGCCAGCAGGGTGATGCCCGCAGAAAAGGTGATGACCTGATTTTTTTCTGTATCCAGAATATAGGCCCCGCAGCAGAATGCCTCGTGTGTGGTGGTGATAAGCCCCCGGCGCATACGGGTGGAGCAGATGATCAGATCAATGGCCATGTGGTTTTCATAAATCGTGATATTGGGATGATTTTGGGCATGCTCCACCAGCACCCGCTCCACTTCCCGGCCTGTCATGTCAAACGCGTGGACAATCCGTTTTTGGGAATGTCCGCCTTCCCGTCCCAGATCCAGTCCCGGAATCTCCTCTTCTGAAGTGCTTCCGCTCTTTGTGTCAAAATGCACACCCATTTCCATGAGTTCCCGAATCCGGTCAGGCCCGTTGCGGACCACCATTTCCACCACATCCCCATGGCAGAGACCGTCTCCGGATGCCAGGGTGTCTTTGATGTGCAGATCAAAGGAATCCAGGCTGCCGAAAACCGAGGCAATGCCGCCCTGGGCCACGGCTGTGTTGCTGTCTGTCACACCCTTTTTTGTTACCAGAGCCACCCTGCCGAAATCAGCAACCTTCAGCGCAAAAGTCAGCCCGGCCACCCCACTGCCAATGACAAGAAAATCTGTTTCAGTTTTCATGAAATTCACTTTCTGGAATAATCAGGAGTTACGCGTTCATTTTTTACGCATTGAATTCATTATGTGTCCAAATATTTGACAGACAATGAAATCAGATTGTCATATTTCATATGCATAACTCATTATAATGATTATGAAATTAATGTCGCGCAGAACTGTCGCAACCGCGAAAGCCCGTATCCGCAACATGCTGAAAATACCGGATTCCGGCTTGAGCCGCAATGACGGGGAAACTGAATGACCGCCTGATTTTCAGAAGGACTGCGTAACATCAGATGGATTATTCATTTCCGCTCTTTTCAGGCAGAGTCTCAGCGCAGATAAGGGCTCCCGCTTCTGCTGCGGCTTCTCCCCATCAGAAAGCCGAACAGAAACAGAGCCGCACCTGCCCCGGTCAGGATCAGATGACCTTTCCATGCCTTCAGTTCAGCCTCCAGATCGTACGCTTTCCTGCGCAGTGTCTCCAGTTCAGACACTGCCTGGTCACGTTCCTCTTTTACCTTAAGGAAATCTTTGGATTCTGTCCGGAGCTGCTCATATGCCCGTACCGATTCCTCCCTTTTTTGCTGACTCTCTCCGCACTGAATGGAAAGTTCCTCCTTATCCGCCTGCAGTTTTTTGTTTTCCTCACTGAGACGGCTTACCTCAGCCGACAGATTTTCCCTTTCATCCTGAAGGTACTCCAGTTCAACCTCTTTGGGTTTCTGTTCGGTAAGAAACTGGGTGTTCACCCACCCCACCATACCATCCTGTACCCGGATTCTTGTCCAGCTGCCCTGGGTTTCCAGAACCTCAACAGCATCACCGGACAGAAGTTTTTTGATGATTTTGTATTCTGTGCCGGCCCCTCTTCGCATCATAATTTCAAGTTTATCTGTTACATACATGGTGCTTGCATAAACAGAGGAAAACAGGAGCAGAACACATATCCCGGCAGGTATGACAGACATCAGCTTCATGAAAAAATCATCTCCCTTATTGTTTATATTTTTTCTTTTTCTCGAAACAGTGTTTCAGGCTGTGAATTTCATTTGGCATTGTGTCAAAAAAAATATTTCCCTGTCAATAATTTCTTTCACAACAGTCGTGTTTGTGCTAAGATAAAACAGTTTTTTCATATTGCGAGGTTTGATTCTGATGATCATATTTGATTTGCAGTGTTCCAGAGGCCATCAGTTTGAAGGCTGGTTTGACGATGCGCAGGCTTTTGAGGATCAGAGGGAAAAGTCTCTGATTTCCTGTCCTGTGTGCAACGACAGTAACGTATCCCGCATTCCCTCGGCCTTTGCCATTCGCTCCCCCCGCAAAGAAGGCAATCCGCCGGACAGTATGGCAGAAATTGCGAGAAAAGTTTCTGACTACCTGGAAAACAATTTTGACAATGTGGGGGCTGACTTTGCCAAAGAGGCGCTCCGGATTCATTACGGGGTGACAGAACCGCGCAATATCCGGGGCGTCAGCACGCCGGAAGAGGAAAAGGTTTTGAGGGAAGAGGGGATCGGTTTTTTCAAAATTCCCTCCCCGGCCCGGCAGCCCGAAACTATTCCATCCGACACAGATTTGCCTGAAAAAGAATCATGACATGAATTATATTTATTTGCAGCAGAATGATTCCATTTCGGTATGCTGTTGCATAGCAGGGGAGTTATGCGGCTGTTTTTCAACTGTTTGATTTTGGATAAGCCCATCTGCGCAGTCCCGCATCCGCACACATAAAAAATCAGGGTGTTAAAAATCAACAGCATAACGTCTGTCACAGCTTTTTTCCCAACGTTTTCCCGCGGCTCAGTTTTCAGGTGTTCCCGGTGTTCAGAGAGAGCCGTTTTGAGTCACTGCCTGTGTGATATGTTCCATTTCCTCCAATTTTGTCCCCAAAATTGTCACCCATCATACCCATCTCTTTATCAGAATGAGGAGATGGAATTCATTTCGGAAGTTCTGTTTACTAATCCCCCAGATTATGATATTCCTGCTCAGGTTTCGGGTTTGTGACGGGCAGCAAACCCAATCCCGCTTTTTCCCCTCAGAATGAAGCGGAAAAAACACTTTCAGAACACAGGGAAAACACATGCAGCATTCTGATTTTGAGAATATCGTGAAACAGATCGGAACCGTAATTCTGGGCAAGGAGGATCAAATCCGCCTGGCTCTGACCTGTCTCTTTGCGCAGGGACATCTTTTGATTCAGGATCTGCCCGGCATCGGCAAAACAACGCTGGCAAAGGTTTTGTCCAAATGTCTGGGGCTCAGTTTCCGGCGGGTGCAGTTTACCAGCGACATGCTGCCCGGAGATATTCTGGGGGGATCCGTGTTTGAGCAGAAGAACAAATACTTTGTTTTTCATACGGGCCCGATTTTAACCC